>JABMRP010000106.1 GCA_013202535.1 Planctomycetota bacterium | reverse complement strand
GATACCCGCCGTCGGCAATCCAGACGGGCCCCTCGGACCAGTCGAACCCCTCGGCCAGCTTCTCCAGCACGGCGTCCTTGGGGATCAGTTCGTCGAACCGCAGGTCCACCCGCTCGATCTTCCCCATCGCCGGATAGCTCTTTGGCGGCTCCCCCCGAAGCGCCCCTCCGGCGATCAGAACCAAGAGCGGACAAGAGATGATTCCGAGCAAACGTCGCAAGGTACGGTTCATGGCAGAGGTCCTCCTCGGCAAAGTCCTATCGTTTGGTCTGGCAGCGTGCATTGTAGGCTTTGCCCGAAATCGGGTAAAGACAGGGCGGTTATGGGGGTGATGTCAAGAAGGAGGAGTTCTTCGACCCGACTTTTCGGTCAGCGGATCGATAACATCTTGAAGCAGTCGCTCGCCACTTGCTCTGAGCATCTCTGCTGAAACATTCATCCCGTTCAACAAGCCGATGTCAGTTGTCTGCCGTGCTTCTTCGAGAACGTTGTCGTCTTTAAGCATCTCCTCGAAGCCGCTTCCCAGCTTGGCAAACAGCTCCCGCCATCGTTCAGGGAAGCACTCTTGCACGGAATTGAACCATTGCTCCCGCCAACTCTCTGTTTCATCTCGTCCAGCAAGGCGCGCAATCGCAATAACTCTTCCCAGGTCTTTGGCCGACCGCAGCACACCCTTCACGTAGCCTGATTCAATTCTCTGGCTTCCGACCTCAGGATGAGACAGCAGGTTGGCCAAAGCCATCACGTCTGGAGACGCATACTCGAGTCCAACGTGCGATGAAAAGCGACGCGTTGCAGTAATGCCGAGAAACCGAAAGCTAGGCAAGCCGTACCAGCCATCCTGTAGCTCCAGGCGAACCCATTCCTTCGGCTCTTTCTGGTCCTTCCGCGGAAGACCGAGGAACTCAACGAAGTAATCGTGCGAATGAGGTGGATACAGCCTGATGGCACGCAACTTATCGGCTGGCTCTGGCGTACTTCTCGGGTAGCATTTCTCAGTTCGGCTCCAGCCGAGATCGAGCATCCGTTGGGCCATTTGCCGGCACGAGACAACATCACCCGCTGGATGAACGACGAGATCGGCGTCCTTCGTATTGACCGCCCGTCCGCGCAATTGATCCTTGAAGTGGTAGGCTGCGGCAAGACTTCCCGTGACAAACAGATGCTTGTGGAGATCAGATGGCACGTCTTTTGCGATCCGCTCGAACAACTGCATTGGGTCCAGTTTGTTCATGCGAGCCTGACCTGAGGACATAGATGCGTCAGCATTTGGTGGGATTGAAGGGTCAAGGATAGGTCGTCGAGATCGAGAAACGTCTCAACGGGATCAGCGAGTGGAAACTCGCCTTCCCTTTGCTTTACGAAAAGCGAGCTTGCCCTAACGACAGGATGAACAACGAATACCGATGACACTCCAGGGTCTTCTACTTGCCCCAGAGCCGGGTCGAGCTTTCTTACAAAAGAAAGGTCAATGACTCCGTCGGGTGAATGGCATGCGACGTCGAGTCGCGGAATTCCGTGGAGATCGAAGTCTGGATGCCAATGTCTGGCGGCTATTACGCCCCCGAGCGCCAGTCGATCTGGTTTCTGTCGTTTGAGCCTCTCGAGAAGTTGTTGCGGAGTCGTCCCCTCCCCGGACCGATCCACGAACCGGAAGGAGTTACGAGACGTTCTTGACAGTGCAACCAACTCGCCCCATGCGTCGCGCGGAAACGTCTTAAGCTCTACGGAACGATTGGATGCATGGTGCAGAACGTTACGCAGTGTTTCCTTCTTGAGTGCTCTTTGAACGGTGGGATAGCTGCAACCAATCTCGCCCGCCAACTTTCCGATCGGAATCGGGCCTTGCTTCCGAAGCCAACGACTCAACAAAACCTTGAACACTTCGTGTTGCTTTTTGCCTGGCCGAATCCGAACGATCTCTCTACACAACTGACCTGATGTGCATTTCTCGGAAGTGAGCTCAAAGGCATTGGCTATTCGACCGATGTACGGGTCATTTGGATCGCACCATACCTCTTCTTCGTCAATCGTCACCAAGGCCAACCGACGTGCGATGTTGTCTCCCAACGCATTCCTGGTCTTGTGCCACTCCTTTCGCAAGCGAACTGGAGAAATGCGAGTGCGTATCAACACCAAACACCCGCGCTGTGTGGACGGATTCTCAGCCAGGTAAACCGCCAGCTTCATTAGCCCGGCATAAAGGCTCCGAATGCCGTTTGCCTTTACCTGTAGCTCAACCACCACACTTCCGTCTCGACTAACGAAGTCAATATCGTGCCTCCCCCTCTCTGGGGAAAACTCTTTCTGCCACCAGCGATCTGTAATTGATGCCGCCATGCTTCAAGTATACCATAATAAGTGAAACTGGCAAGTATATTTAGATATTGCCAGTTAATTAGAAAGTGGCCACTAACGTTGTTTGCGGCCAGTAGAGGCGGCGGGAAGCGACCGCGCGTGCCGCGCGAAATACCCGTGAAAGCTTCCTTATTCCAACTCATCCGGCCAACACCGTTCCTCACCGGCTTCCCGGCTTTAGGTGCTCATCGAAGAATTCGTACATCGCCGTCTTCGCCTTGGCCGACGCTTCGCCGCGGAAACCGTGCCCCTGGCCGTCGAGGAGGACCAGCGTATGCGATGCCCCGGCCGCCTTCAGTTTCTTGTCCAGCAAGCGGGCCTGATCCGGCGGCACGAGCCGGTCGTCGGCCCCGTGTAGCGAGAGAATAGGAGGATCGTCTTTCGAGACGTACTTCGTCGGGCTGGCGGCCAGGTACCGATCGCGGGCTTCCTCCGGCGTGCCGTCGAGAAACGATTCGACAATGGGCTTCGCACCGGACGACGTGCGGCAGAGTTCGATCATGTCGGTCGGGCCGAAGTAGTTGACCACGGCTTGAACGCGGCTCGACCGGTCGGCATGGCCCCCAGTGCCTTCCAGTTTGGCCGTGGCGTCGGTCAGGCCGAGCATCAACGAGAGATGTCCGCCCGCCGAACCGCCGGTGGCGCCGATCCGCTTGGGATCGACCCGATACCGGGCGGCATTGGCCCGCAGCCAGCGCACCGCGCACTTCACGTCATGCACTTGGGCGGGAAAGGGATACTTCGCCTTTCCTTGATCGTCGGCTTCGGTGAGCCGATAAGACACGGTCACCGCAACGTAGCCCCGCTTGGCCGCTTCGACGATTTCTCCCCGGTATCCGGCCCGATGTCCGCCTCGCCAGCCGCCACCATGAACAAACACCACCGCAGGAAACGGTCCGTCTCCCTCGGGGCGCGCCAGATCGAGCTTCAGATCGCGATCACCGCCCTTGCCGTAGGTGATGTTCTCTTCCTGGACGATCTCGGCGTCGGCCGACGAACACGCCCGCCAAACCAAGACGGTAATGCACATCAGGACGATCATCAGACGGGACGCCGCCCCGTACAATCCGTTTCGTTGGCTTGCTACGTTCATCATCGGCTCGCTTTCTCGAAGGTGTTTCTGGACAACCCTGGTCTCCGCCGGGCAGACGCCTGCCGCCGGACGGCACCGCTTCACAGAATACCCCCAACGACGGCCGGAGGCAATCTTCGCGGCCGTCTACCGCGGTTGCGATGCGGCAGCAGCCCTTTGCAGTGCGTACAGCCGGGTCATCGTGCCGACGTAGAGCGTGCCGTCGGCGGCGATGCTCGTGCTAATGACCGGGGCGTCCAAGCGGATCGAACTGAGGACCCGTTTTTCCTTCCCGGCGGCCAGAATCCAGAATTCACCCGCGCGCGTGCCAATGAAGACCTTGCCGTCGGCGACCAGCGTGGAAGCCCAAATCTCGCGGCCGGCGTCGTGGACCCAATAAGGGTGCCCGGTTTGGGCATCGACGCAATGCACTTTGCCGGCGCAATCGGCCACGTAAACCAACCCGTCGTGGATCGAGGGCGTCGAGCAGCAGTGTTGCTCGACCGGATACGACCACAACAGGCCCGTTTCGGTAACATCGCCCGTCTTGGTTGCATCAATGCACTTGAGCCACGCCTGATGCTTCCCCCACCAGATGTCGCCGCCGACGGTGACGTAAACCCGGCCGTTATGGAAGACCGGCATCCCCTTGATAATGCTGGGGCTCTCCGTGCGGTTGCGGATGTAACTATGAATGTTCTCCTTGGGTGCCGTGGGATCGCAGTCGAAACGCCAGACACACCGTAGCGACTCCGCCCGACGGTCCGGCGCTGCGGATCCCTCGCCGCCGGGGGAAGGGCCGCCCTGGACATCCTTTGCGCCCGGGCTCGCCTTCGGTCCAAGCGCATCAAACGCATAGACCACGCCGTCGCCTCCGCCGAAGAAGACCAACCGCCGGCCGTTCACTTCGCCCAGCGACGGCGATGACCACGTGCAGTGGAAGATTCGCCGGCTGATGCCTTCGCGCTCCCGCGCGACCAGCCGGCCGCTGGCCTTGTCGACGACGATCAGACTGGGAGCCTCGGGCTTTTCGACTCCGTCGTGCTTACTGGTGAGCCCGTTGCTTGTGTTCAGATAGAGATACGGCCCGTCCAGAAGGATCGAGCTGTGGGCCGAGTCGTGCGGACGGACTCCCGCGGCGGTCCGCAAGTCCAGCAGCCAGAGAATGTCGGCATCCCGCGCACCGGGCTCCATGGCCGGTTCGTCTTGCGGGGCCATGTGGCGGCCTTCGTCGCGGAACGGGCCGTCGTTGCCGTTGGCCAGGCCGTGCAGGTCCAGGCAGACCACCTCGTCCCGATTGGTGACCGTGTAGACCCGATCCCGTTGGACCGTTGCCGGTGAGCATATCCCCGCCCGCGGCCAGTCGAGGAAGATGTCTCCCTCGAGCTTCGGCACGACGAGCTGCCACGCAAGGCTGCCGTCCGCTTCGTTGAAGCACATCAGCACGCCGCGGTCTCCGAGATGCCGGGGGTCGCGCGGCTCGTTGTTGTTGGTGCCGATGAACACCTTGCCGCCGGCCACCACGGGCGTCGAGTAACAGTGTGTGCCCAGCGGGACGGACCACTTCACATTCTCGCCCGTCTGCGGGTCGAAGTGATCGGGCAAGCCCTTGGCGTCGGAAACCATGTTCCGCGAGTAACGCTCGCCCCATTGGGGTTGGTCGTCGGCCCGCACGGTCGCCGGCTGCATGAACATAACCAGAAAGCCGGCCAAGAGGAAACCTCGGCCGCATGATCGCAGTAACATGGTCAAATCCTTAAATCGCGGTTTTCTGTCGGTCCCGTGCCCCGGAATCATCCACGCCATCCGTTGCGATGCACGCGATCGGCCCGATACCGGTCCTGGCGGGATCCTTCCACGGCCGGATAGCCGAGCACGACCAGACTATGGGCGACGACGTGGTCCGGCAATCCGGCCAGTCGACGCCATCCGTCCATGCGTTGCTGTCGAGGATACACGCCGGTCCATACGGCGCCCAGACCCAGTCCGTGGGCGGCCAGCAACATGTTCTCCACGGCAGCCGCGCAATCGACAACCCAGTAGCCGCTGGGGTGCTCCAATTTGAGATCGCCGCAGACCAGCACCGACACGGGCGCGTGCTCGGCCATCGCCGCGTGAGGATTGATACTGGAAACCTCGGCCAGCACCTTCGGGTCGTCGATGACGATGAAGTGCCAAGGCTGCGTATTTCGCGCGCTGGGTGCGGTCATTCCGGCGGCCAGCACCTTCTGTAGCAACTCCTCCGGCACGGGCCGGTCTTCGTATTTGCGAATGCTGCGACGGGTGTGGATGGCTTCGAGTGTTTCCATGATCGGGACTCCGGGTTCCTAGCGTTTTGAAATCAACACCACGTCCGCGGGTGGCATCCGGCGGGTCGGCGGTTTGTGTGCGTGTTTTGGCTTTGGCAATCTCTCCGACCCGGGGGCTGCAACCCCTGGGCGTGGTTGGAGTTCGAGTGGTGTATGAAGAATGCTCTACGGACCGCCGAAGCAGTGGATCTTGCCGTCTTTGGTTGCCATGTACAGTTTCCCCCCGGCGGCGGCCATGCCGTCGAACACGGGCGGGCTGTCCAAGCGTTGTTCGGAGAGCTTCGCTCCATCTTCGGCCGAGACGGTCCATAGCAGGCCGCCTTTTCGGCCTTCCGGCGCGGCTTGGGGGTCGTTCGGATCAACGACGTCGGGCCAACCGGCAATGTAGAGCGTCTTGCCGCCAAGCAACATCGCCCGGGCTTGGAAGGGCAGCTTCGCCGTCCACTCGTGATCGACCGGCGTTTTCGACCGTTTCATCCGCGGCGGGTAATCGGCGTCGGGTTGTGTTACCATATCGGGGGTAAACGGAGTGTTCGCATCGCCATAGAGCATACACCCTTGGCCCGAGTCGGCGGCCGCACTGGCTACGATCCCCGGCGAAAAGAACGTTTGCAGCCCGCACACGCGGCGGTCGTCGAAGACCAGCAACTGGCCAAACGGTACGCGCAGGTCGTGTTTGATGTACGAATTCGGGAAGTCGAGCGAATCGCCGTATCCCAGCCGCCAGAAGGTGCGATAGAACCAGGAGTCGTCGGCCAAGCCCGAGTGACACATCAGATGCCGCCCGAAACCGGGCTGCCGGACCAGCTTCTTGTCGAACTTGAGTTGCTGGAGATAGATGTATTTTCCGTCGGTCACCAACACGTCGGGCCGCGCGCCGGCCATCACGAAGGCGATGCTCTGGTCTTTCTCGTGGGGGATGGCGACTTGCGTCTTGCAGAGCACTTTGCCCGTCGCCGGGTCCAAGCCGTAAAGGTAAATGCCGCCGTCGAGATAGGCCGATCGGCCGGCCGCCATGTACGCGACACCGTCGACGACCAGCACGTTGCCGTGAACGGGCCAGACGGACTCAAGCTTCCCGTCGACCACGATGCGGCGGTCGCGCGGCGCGGCGCGAAACCGCCAGACGAGTTCTCCGTCGGCCGCGCTGAGGCAGTAGACCCAACCATCGGTGGCCCCGAACAGGGCCAGCCCGCCGTACAACGTCGGCGGTGTATCGATCCGCCCGGCCGTATCGAACGACCAGAGCCGTTTTCCATCAGTCGCGTCCAATGCGACGACCCGGCCCTGCTCGACCGAAGCGACCAACAACCGGCCGTCGGCGATCACGGGCGTTGTCAGTTTACCTCCGATGGCGGCTTCCCACTGCTTCGACAGCGACGCGGGCAAAGCCACATCGGTCGAACCACTTCGCATCGCATCTCCCCGAAACGTCGGCCAGTCCTCCCCTCTCCCTCCGGCAGAGACCAGGAGGGACGCGAACGCCGGCCCTTTTTCCAACCGGACATCGTCGCGTGGTGCCGTCGGCGGCGAGTCGGCCTCCGGAGCCAAAGCGTAGAAACCGTGCAACATGGCGCCCGCGTAACAGCAACACGCATTCGGCGGTATGTACACCATGCCGTTGCCGGGCATCATGCCGTATTGGCAACCGCCGCGAGCCCAGTTGTTGCGGCTATGATCGTCATCGCCCAGAGCGATAAACTCCAGCCCGCGTTTGTCGGTGATGATGAACCGCTCGGTCGCCTTGTTGCGATAACATCGCGGATGATGCCCGGGGGTGAGCAGCCCGGTAATGTCGACGGCGCGCTGGATTTCACCGGTCTTGGGGTCGCGTCCTTCGGCGGCAAATAGCCCGGCCCAGACGAGTCCGTCGGCCAGGAACACGTCGGCGGGAGCATGAAAATCGCTGGCGCAGGGACACGTCCACAACACGGCGCCGTCGTCCAGCGACAGCGTCACCAGTCGCCCTCGATCGGCCGAGAGCACGACGCCGTGCTGGGGGCTGACGACCAGGGTCGGGGCGAAATAGCCAGTCGAACGAGCCGGCTTCTTGCCGCGGTTCTTCGGCGGTGCCGCGGGAGCGGCAACACCGGCAGCGCGGTCCTGTTGCCATTTCGGTTCTCCGCTACGAAGCTCGACGCAACGCACGCGGTCGCCGCATTGAAAGACAACGCCCTGCGTGGCGGCGGCCAGCGCGGCCGGACGAAAACCGGCCATCTCGTCACCCGACTTGCGCCACAGCAACCTGCCTGTCTTCGCGTCGACGGCCACCAAGCTTCTCGGCACACTCGGTGCGGGTACTCCCCGACGCGTTGCCGCTTCGTCTTCCTCTTGTGATTTGGGGTCGCAGGTCGCGCAAATCAACACGCCATCGCAAAGCAGAATCTCGTCGGCTCCGGCGGTCTCGGAAAACACCATCTTCGTTTTGCCGCGGGCCGAATCCAGAACCGAGATCGGGGCATCCAGGCCAAGCGTAACGTACACGCGGTCGCCGACGGCCACCAGACGACGCGGCAACTGGGGCGGACCGGAGCGGAAGGGTCGCCGGTAATCGGCCCAGGTGGGGATCGGCCGTTTCCACAGCAACACGCCGTTGAACGCATCCCGGGCGACCAGCCGCCATTGGGGCGGATAGTGCATCAGGCTGGCCGGCCCTTCGTCGATGATGTAAAAAACCCGCCCACCGGCCGACACGGCGGCGCTGATGCTGGCCGCCACGTCGTGGTGCCGCCCGAACATGGGCCCCGCCTTCCACTGCACGCGTCGGGGCGGGCCGGCCACCATGTCGCCGGAAACCGCGTTACCGCCGGCATCGTAAAGGTAATGGG
>JABMRP010001088.1 GCA_013202535.1 Planctomycetota bacterium | reverse complement strand
GCTCGATGTTTTCGACACGACCTACGAAATGGAAGATGGTATTATTCAACAGATGGCCGACTCCAAAAGCAACGGGACCAGTTGATCCTGCAAACTTCGGTACTGAATATCCCAAAACGTGCCCAATTTGACCGTAGACCGGTGAACCGTAGGCCGGTATGACCGCGAGAGACCAAACTCATCCTAGTGGCAGAAAGCGACGTCGCCGCGCCCCGGAAAACCTTCGTATTTCGGGGCTCTCGTCTCCCTCCGCCTCTCATGTCGCACGCCTGCCTTGCGCGCGATGCCGAGAGCAAATCCTACCGATCCGGCTAACCCATGGATCTCCGGTGTCACCGGCAGTATGTCCCAGCGGACATTTGCCCGTCTGGAGCGTTCCTCGGAGCTCGATCTTCAGGGGGCGGTTGCCGCCAGTGCGGCGGCCGTTCGGAGTAGGCATTTCCCATTACGCAAACGCCCCTCACCCCCGGCCCCTCTCCCAGAGGGAGAGAGGAACACGTCAGCTACCTTTTCGGGCGGTAGTCGGGATTCGGCACGGGCATTTTGGCGCCCGTTTCTTTTAGCCAGACGGCCAGCTTGGTGTCGAGTTCCTTGACCCGCTCGGGATTCGCCTCGGCCAGGTCGGTGGTCTCGCTCAGGTCGTCGGCCAGATTATAGAGTTCGCGTTTGTCCTCGGCGTAACGCTTGATCATCTTCCAATCGCCGCGGCGGATGATGCTGTGCGGCCCGAGACCGCCGCGGTAATGGGGAAAATGCCAGTAGAGGGCGTCGCGCTTCGGCTTGCCCGTCCCCCGGAGCAGCGAAACGAGACTCTCGCCGTCGATGGCCCGATCCTCCGGCAAGTCCACGCCGGCGATCTCCAGCAGCGTGGGAAAGAAATCGACGCTACACGCCGGCACGTCGCTGGTGCTGCCCGGTTTGACCACGCCGGGCCAGTACACGATCAGCGGCACGCGGATGCCGCCTTCATAAGGAAAGCCTTTGCCCGAGCGGAGCGGGGCGTTGTTCGTCGGGCCCATCAGGCCGCCGTTGTCGGACGTGAAAATCACGATCGTGTTGTCGGTCAGGTCGAGTTCCTCCAGCACGGCCATGATTCGGCCGGTCGAATCGTCGACGCTTTCGACCATCGCCGCGTAGACCGCGTTTTTCTGGTTGGTCTTCGGCTTCGCCTCGTACTTGGCCGTCACGTCCTTTTTCGCCTGTAGCGGCGTGTGAACGCAGTAGTGGTCCATGTTGAGGAAGAAGGGCTTGTCGTGATGCGCCCGGATGAAGGCGACCGCCTCGTCGGCCTCGCGGTCGGTCAGATACTCGCCCTTGCGGCGCGGCGGCAGGTTGGGCATCCGATAGTCTTTGCGACCCGACTCGTACGGATCGAAATAATGGGGCGGCTGGCCCAGATCGCATCCGCCGTGGTTGAAATCGTAGCCCTGCCGCTCGGGAAAGTGGTTCTCCTGCCCGAGATGCCACTTGCCGATGTGACAGGAAACGTAACCCGCCGGCTTCAGTGCCTCGGCCAGGGTGATCTCGTCGGATTCCATGAACAGGGCATTTTTCGGACAGAGGACCGGCTTGGCGGGGCTACCGACGTAGCCGGTCGGGTTCTTTCCGTCGGGGCCGATATGGCCGCCTTGAAACTTCGCCCGAATCCAATCGGTCACTCCCAACCGCGCCGGATACCGGCCCGTCTGCACGGCGGCCCGTGTCGGCGAACAAACGGCACAGGCGGCATACCCGTCGGTAAACCGCATCCCCCCGGCGGCCAGCCGATCGACGTGCGGCGTTTCGAAGTACTTGCTCCCCTGGCAAGTCAGGTCGGTCCAGCCCAGATCGTCGACAAGGATCAGGACGATGTTGGGTGGCGTGTCGTCGCATACCCCTTTGTTTTCAGCGCCTACGGAGAGGAATGCCGCAAAGCCGGCGAGAACGAGTGTCGCCATTCCGTGTAACCGATGGCCCGAGCAATAAGAGGGGTTGCGTTCGGCGGTGGCGGGAGTCCGCGGCATCTTGGTAGCTCCTGAGGGATTGGGGGGCATGGTTGTCGGACACAATGTTGTCGGACACAATGTTGTCGGACACAATGTTGCCGGACACAATCAAGGTCGACTTCAAGCCCCAGTATCGGTGTCTGGCGGCGGCGGGTCAACGTACCGGATGGTTTTGGCCGTCGGGACGAAAAACGGAACGGGGAAGTTGCCACCGCGCCACCAGCGAGACCGTTTCGATCTTGCGCGAGCGACTCCTCGACAAAGCTCGGTGCTACTCCTCGACAACCTCCAATCCGCAGAGGACTGGCTCTCCCTTAGACGCCTCGAAGGACAGTTGCAGTGTGTCGGCACCGCGGACCCCTTTGAATTCCTTGACGACCATACGGTTGGGCCCCGCCGCTTCCT
>JABMRP010001087.1 GCA_013202535.1 Planctomycetota bacterium | reverse complement strand
GTCCATAACTCGCCTCGATGCCGAGCCGCGCGGCCCGACCGAACAGACGCACGTCCAACACGATCTCCCGCAACCGGAAGAAAGTACTTCAGAAATGTAGCCTTTTGCCCGTCCCATGGCAGTATCGGACGGACGCTAAAGAATGAACCTCGGCAGATGAGAATGGGGGAACCCTACCGTTTGTAACGGTTCTACCGAGAAGGGTCGGCACGGAGAGTGACGACAGGGCGGACTGCTAACGGGTAGGAGCCCGCCGCCGGCTGGTGGATGACGGAACTTGCCCCGTTGCGTGAGGTCTCCCCAAGGGGCTCTCTCCCTCGAGGGGCGCGTGACGGACTTCGGATTTCGCCGCCAGGCACATGGTGATGAGCTTCATGGGTTCCTGCTCACACATTGAAATCCGCCATCCCGCTTTCTCGATCTCGCGGGCAACTTCGTCGCTGCCGCGAAGCCGCATATACCACGACAAGCCGCGCTCCAAGAACCGAACCCTGTCGTGGAAATCCGTCTGACTAATAATCAGGCTTCCCTCCGCGCGGGTGCAGTCGAAAATGGCGGTCAACAACGCGGCGAGGGCGTCGTTGGTATCCGAACCGATATCCAAGTATTCGATAATGCCCTGACAGACGGCCACACTGACACCATCGAATGCCACACTGAATCGCTCGGAAGCACGGGCAAGAACGTCCTCGACGTCGCGCCGCCGGACGATATTGCCCACCAAAGTGAAGCCCCTTTTCTGAAGATCATGTTCTTGAAGAACCCGCCGGTTCTCCGCAACCGCCCTGCCGTCGCGGTCCACGCCGCAATAATAGATTTCTCGATCCGCGAGATCGGCAATGACTTCGGATTCGAGGCTTCCATCGCCACCGCCCACGGCCAGCACAAGTTTTGGTGATCCCGGCGGCAGTGCATTCAAGCGGTCGCGCAGCATCCTCTGGGCGATTTTCCGGCGGTTCCTTGCCGCCTTGACCGCGGGAGACTGCATCAGCAGCCGATTGAGCAGGTCTCCGCGATGACGGGCATCGTCGAACCGATACATTGCCCGAAGGACGCGAAACGAGCCACCCTCCCGCTCGGAAAAAACCAAACGAGCCAGTTCCCCACGGCTTCGAGCGAAGATCTTCGTCGCCACGCGCGGAAACACGTTCATCAGCGTGGCGACGACGTACGTGTTCAGCAACCGGCGTATCGGGGAGTCGGCCTCCAAGGGCGGATCGACACCGCGCTTTTCGTTCCAGAACTGAACGAGCGAGTTCATCGGCGAGTCTCCTGAAGCCGACCACTTCTGTCCGTCAGGTCGACGGCGCGCGCTTCGGATTCCTCGAAGAAGTCGCCGAGTTGGTCGATCAGGGCCTCTCGATCCGGACCCTGCGCGAAATGGTCGACCTCCCACTGGTGAAACACGGCATGGGGTATCAACTCTGACGCGCGCTTGCGGTAGCTGTCGCGCCCTTGGGGGGTGTCGAGCGACATCACCTTGTCGTTTCGACCGTAGACGACGTTACAGGGGACTTCTCGCGGAATCGTTACGGAATCCAAATAGCGAGCCGCGGAAAGCTGCCGCAAAGTGCGCCGCACGTCGACGCGATCGTATTGCAGTTCCTCGAAATGATCGTGGCCGACGCGCAATCCGGGAAAAATCCCCGTCAGATATTCGCGCAATGCTCCTCGAAACCGATCCCCTTGCCAATCGACGTTGTCGCTGATTTCAGGCGACTGCATGGCGCTTTCCAGTTCAATTCCGACGTGATCGGAGAAACGCGGGGCGAAGTCCTCGAACCGGATAATCCGGTCCATGCGGAATAGGCCGGAAACCGTGCTGAGAGACCAGAGTGGGCAACGTTCGTTTCCTCGCCGAAAGAGGGCCATTAGGGCGACGGCCCCGTAGCACATCGCCAACGCGTGCAGCGGGAGGCCTCGCTGGCGAGCGTAGTCGTCGGCCCAATGAAGCGCACACTGAGTGTCCAGGATCGTCTTGTCGAGTTCAAAGGTTCCCGTGGAGCGCGGGTGCCCGCAATACTCGAAAGACAAGAGAATGGAACCACGCCGCGCGAGATTTCGGGAGAGGATGAGCCCTTGCGACGCGCGGGCGCCAACCAGAGGTGGGATCAATACAAGCCGCTTGGGAAAGATCGGCGGCTTGGGCAGCATTATCGTGGCGTGCAGCGAGTCGGATCCCTCTGTCGGGATCCGATGCTCTTGAAAAAGCGGGGTCTTCGATTGCGAAACAGCCATCGCTTGCCTGTCCAGTAGGTGCCTTCACCCGTTGGCAAGGTTGCTGCCCCCGTATCCGATGCTAACGATTGTATCTACTATAACAAGGTGCGAGGCCATTTTCCACTGTCTTTGGGGAATTTGCGGTTCCCTTGCTGAATATGAGGGGTGATTGCATGGCTGCAAGTGGGGGAAGTGTGGGGATACCCATTACTCGGCAGAGTTTCCGGATTGAGGCCTTGGGGAAAGATGAGATCGGGTCCCTACGGAAGACCGCCATCATGGGGTGACACCCGACCCCACGGCATGAGCATTTCGCGCCGGCGCTGGTAAGATCGCGCACCGGTCCGCGCAAGCGACAGTTAGTGGTGTAAAAACACTTGATTCAGAACTGTCGCAGGAGGCTAAAACAGATCGCGTGCGTCTGCGCGCGGTGGAAACTCCGATCGAAATCTCCACCCACGAGGTCGCTTGTTCCAACGGTCTGGTCGGGACCGAAGGCAAACATGTAGGCCATGTCGATATTCCAACATCGCCATTTCCAACCGTATCCGACCGAAAAAGCGTGCTGCAGGGTGGCCTGAATGAGAGGCGTGAGGGTGCCGTCGGGGATGGGGTTCCGGTGGTAGACGTAACCACATCGGAAGACGCGATCACACCCCAGGAGTTGTTCATAGCCTATGCGTGCCGATACCGTGTCGCGCCAGTGGAGCGGGAACTGTTCGTAAATCGACGGAAAGCCGGGGTTGGTTGGGTTGCTGAGGTGGATCCCGAAGTCGTCGAACGCGCTGGACCAGTTGAACCAGATAATGTCGGTCGACAGGGTGCGGTTCGAGCCGATCTGGTGCTTGACACCGAACCCAAGCGAAGCCGGCCACGTGATGTCGAGTGTCGAGTCGAAAGCACTTGATCCGAGCCCCGGTATGGTTACGTTCGTCACCCCGTCCGCCCGGAAGCGGCTTTCGCTTTGATACGTCAAGCCAATCGTTGTGGCGTCGGTCAGGTCATACTGTAGCCCCACCGACCAGCACAAAGCGGCACCGGTGGCTCGAAGATCGAGAGCCGTCGGCCAACCGCGAAACGCGTTGGGGCCCTGCAGGAAGTAAGGCCCTTTGAATTCATCGTGGGTGATGGCCACCCCCAAGGTGGCGCCCAGGGAAAGACGATCGGTTGCCTGATACGCCAGACCGGGGAGGATTTTTCCCAGCGAGCCGAACGACTGATAACGTTGTGGACCCGCCAGCGCGGGCGGCCCCTCCAGAGTGAACGACTCTCCGAAGCCGGCCGGGACAAAAACACCGAGCCCGTAGGCCCAGCGGCAGTCCGCGCTCTTGCGGATGAAGGATATCTGCGGAAGCGGATAGAAGCTGTCGACCGATGCCGTGTTGTTGCGGTCGTTGGCGAAATGGAAATCGGACAGCATCAGGTCAAAGCCGATGTCGACCAGCCCCTTGCCTTGGATGTTCACGGCGGCGGCCGGATTGTCCAACAAAGCCGCACCGTTGTCGGCGTGGGCGATGTTCGTTCCACCTCGACCGATCGATCGGGGTGATACGCCATTGAGCATCACGCCGTCACCCAGCGCCGTGCCCGTCAGGCCCAGCAAGACGATGCACGCAACCAGTGGCATCCATTTCCGATCCATCGGTGACTCCTTTCCCCTGGGTATGCATGCCCGCTGCGGGTATGCACGGCGAATTGCCGGATACGACTGATATCGGCTCGCGTCGATTCGGCGCATAAATCGAATGAAGGGATAGCCAGTGACCATGTTGGGGGAAAATAACGGTCCCGGGTGGCAGAGAAGCTGGGCAACCTGCGGGTGGGATCCTTTCGCCGACTGAGGCGATGATCGACCTGAATTGATAGCCCTGGTGGGGAATTAAACCCCAACCGAATGAACGAGTGCAGGTGGCTGTTTCTCGCTCTGAAGCACCGCCTGTTCGTCAAAACGCCGACCGACCTCAACGAAATCCTCCTCGTGCCGGAGGAAAGCTTCGATCACGTCCGGATCGAATTGCGTGCCTCGGCCTTCGATGATCATCTCGCGGGCGGTTTCGTGGCTGATTGCGGGCTTGTACACACGCCGGGTCGTCAACGCATCGTAAACGTCGGCCACCGCCGTGATCCGTCCACACAGCGGGATCTCCTCGCCGTGGAGACTGCGGGGATAGCCGGTGCCGTCGTAACGTTCGTGATGGGTCAGGGCGATCTCTCGGGCCATGGTCAGGAATTGCGCTTCTGGATACGCGCGAGCGGCGGCATCGAGCGTGCTGCCGCCGATGACCGCGTGCTGTTTCATGATCTCGAATTCTTCCGGCGTTAATCGGCCGGGCTTGAGCAGCACGCGATCAGGAATACCCACCTTGCCGATATCGTGCAACGGGCTGGTCAAATAGAGGAGTTGAACGTACTGGCCGTCGACATCGTGGCGGAACTTGTCCCACCGCGAGAGTTCTTCGCCGAGAATCCGGCAGTACTCTCGCATCCGTTCCAGGTGCGCACCCGTTTCCGGGTCGCGCGACTCGGCAAGCTTGGCCAGAGCAAAGATGACGACGTCGCGGCTCTCGAGGGAGAGAATCCGTTCGCCGGTTCTCAATCGCACGCGCAGCTCTTCCGGCTGGAAGGGCTTGGCCAGAAAGTCGTCGGCCCCGGCGTTGAGCCCCTCGACGACGCTTCCCACTTCGTTGTGCGAGGTCACCAGAATCACGTAGATGTAGCTGCTCCACTGGCGCTGGCGAATCTGTCGGCAGAGTTCGACGCCGTTCATTTCCGGCATTTCCCAGTCGGAGACGACAAGCCGATAGCGCCCGGTGCGGATAAGCTCGAATGCTTCCCGGCCGTTCTTGGCAGTGGTCACCTCGAAGCCGAAATGCTTCAGCGAATTCTCCAGAATTTCGGCGGAGACGCAGTCGTCTTCAACGGCCAAGACTCGCATGAGATACTCCGAAAACGTGTTGCCGGTGACGAAATCACAGAACCTCAGGCGGTGGCCTCGGGGAACCAATCGAGTCGCGGCACTTCCGCGGCAAACCGGGACCACTCGTGTCTCAGGTTCTCCAGGCGTGCGGGGATCTCTCTCAGCGAGCGCTGGCGAGCCGCGGACTCGATCTCCGCCGCCCGTGCGCACAGACCGGGAGCCGCCGCGTTGGCGGACGCCCCCTTGAGACGATGAGCCAGTTGCGCGACCGCTTCCGTGTCTTGGGAAGCGACCGCTTGTTCCAACTCGGCAAGATGCTCGTCACCCGACTCCTGAAACTTGGCGAGAACTCGTCCGGCGAACTCGATATTGCCCAGGCATCGAGTCATCAGATCTTCGATGTCGAGGACCGTTGCCGCTTGAGCTTGGTCTTCTTGTTTCATACGGGAATCCTCGTGCTTACTTGTGTCGCGGCTCGGCCATTCGATCGGCCCGAGAACAGCAACGAATCGTCACCATGGGGACGTCTATTCTCGTCGTGCTGCCGATCCCGACCCAGGAAAACTGTAGCTTATGACCGCGAACTGCGGCACGGTGAGCGTCGGAACACTCACACATCCACCTCGCCGACAGGGGGCAGACGTCTTCGCCGTACGCATATTCGGCACTTCCCGCAAAATGAGAGCCGTGCGGGCCGCACGAAAGGCACCGCCGGACCGAAGATCGGATCACCCGCCGACGAAGAATCGGTGGCAATCGAGGGGCTTTCTCAGAAGAGCAAGAGCATGGCGTTTCGACTCATCGTTTCGGCTCTTCTTCCTCCAGTGCCCGCAGTGCGTGGGGCGTGAAGTGGATCAGTTGCGCCAGACCCTTGCCGCCGCCGGATCCGGAGTTCCGCAACGCTTCTCGCAAGCCCTCGCGGAGAATCCGCAAGTGTTCCTGGTTGCCCGTGAGTCGGGCTTCATAAGCCATGGCCTCGGCGGCCAAACACATGCCGATGTACGTTCGCGGCGAACTGAGCGGGCAGGCCGTGTAGCGGAACGCCTTGTCGTCCTCGACCCAACATTCGCGGATCATCTGGTCGATGCCCACGGTCATCGCCCGCAGCACCTCCGGGTCGCCGGTGATGCGATGGTAACGGGCCAGCGCGCTTACCGTCAGCCCTTCCATGAACGGCACGTTGCCATGGCACGTCTGCTCGGGGTGCAGGCAGTGGCCCTTGGCCAGGCGCACGACCCAGCCCCGTTTCCAGTCGATGTTCTCCTTGAGCACCTCCCAGCACACCGTCGCGGCGTCAAGATACTTCTTGTCGCCGGTGGCCTCGTAGGCGTTCAGAACGAGTAGGATCGGCCAACCCAGGGCGCGGATGTGCGTGCCATAGGCCGTGGGGCAATGCAGGACCATCGCGTCGGCCATTTCGATGGCCACCTCCCGGGCGCGGCGGTCGCCGGTGAGGTAGTAATATTCGAGGTCGCCGCCCACCCAGACATGGCCGAAGTTCGTGCTGTGGCCCATCTGGTAGGTGCGGCTGACGGGCAGCGGAGCGTCTTCGTAGTAGCCGCCGGTGTGACCGACACAGTGAAGCCAGACTTCGCCCACCCGCGGCGGCGGGCCCCAAGGGTTCTTCAGGTGTGGATTGGTGGCATGAACCACGTCCACGTCGATGTGGTGTCTGGCGGCCTGTTCGCCCCGGAGGAAGTAGCGGCGATCGCCGGATCGCAGATACTGGACGAACATCCCGTGGGCCAGATCGTACTCCAGATTTCCCCAGTTGACCTTCCGCTCGCCGTGCCAATCGCCCCAGTTCAGCAGTCCGTACTCACGGTCCTTCTCGCGCCGCTGGAGGTGGGCATCGAGCGTGCGGCTGAGCCACGCGTCGTAGCCGGCGTACTTTCGCGGATCGGCGGGAGGGAAGTCGCCCAGGGCCTCGGTTGCACTGACGTAGGCCGGTTCGGCGGTGGCCAGCAGTGGCTCCTCGGCAGCCTGGAAGAATGCCCCGAGTTGCTCCGCGTCGGGTGGGCCGGAGAGGTAGTTCACGCTGAACTCGTGCGTCTTGGCCACGCCGACTTTGAACGAGTACATGCCGCCGCGCAGCGCGTAGTAGAGCTTGCTCTCCTCTTCCAGCGACTTGCCGTCGTATTGTCCCTCGGCCAATTCGGGAAGGAGTTCCAGCCGGACGCATCCACGATTGCACTT
>JABMRP010001086.1 GCA_013202535.1 Planctomycetota bacterium | reverse complement strand
GATCTACACGCGTTTCACCATAAAGACATACATCGACTACCCACCAATCAGACCATTTCACCGAACCTCCTTGTTCCTCGATTGCCGCAACGGAGTCCATCTGCGCCTGATATCGCTCCTTACGCTCCGCTATGGATCTTACCAATAGAACGATCGTCCCAACGACAATGCCGGACAGGAGGATTCCAGCGAGGATTGTCCTTTTGCGGCCCATGGCGGTGCCGAGCCGGGTCATAGCCGTGCCGAGCCGGGTCACGACACGTACTGGACCTTCGGATAGCGCGACAAGATTCGCCAGCCCAATGGAAAACAGTCCGAACGACATGAACGTGGGTCTGCCACGGCTGAATTCGTTGAACTCGTGAAGCCACAGCCAACCACTCAGGCAGAGCAGGAATGCGTTGGCCGCAATTGCCAATACATGGAGTTCGATTGCCAACAAATGGAGATCGATCGCTCTGCCCGCCTTCGGTTTCAATAGGGCAAGATGATTCAGAAGCCAGGCGAGCAACAGCGCCACAAATACGAACGGCCCGAGCGGCCAGAGAGAGTCGAGACGGCCAATATAGCGGAGCCGATACGCCATGACCAGCAAAGAAAAACCCGCGCCTGCGAGAAGAGCGAAGTTCCAGAACTGGGCAAGTCCCTTGACTGCCTTTGCATTCCGCCAAAGACATACGGCACAGAGGCCAGGTGCCAACAACGTGCTCGTGATGCCCCAGCAACTCCAGGCTGAGAGCTGGAGGGCGCACGCCGTTGTGACCGCAAACAGGTCACGCAATGCGAACTGGGGAAGACTCTGCTCTTCTTTCATCGGCCAGTATATCCCATCTTGCCGTTTCATTCCTACCAAACTCCGGGTGCTGCGGGCGGCTCCTACCAACCGTCAGACGGTCCCTCATCGTCATCCGACGCGGACGCGGCGATCACCACGACGAGCCCCGCCGCGGCCAAGACGGAAGCGACAAGGATACCCAAGACGACGTAGCAGGTCGTCTCGGGCACTTCGAGCCAGCGGAGCGTGCCCCAGAGCAGGCTGAAGGCGAAGGTGGCCCCCAACAACGCCCGCAAGCTGAACTGCAGCGGAGGCGTGCCCGGCGGTTTGCCTTCGGCCGGTGGTTTCGGTTCGTCGGACATGAGGGTTCGGGGGTTTCGCGGCACCCGGGGTTACTTCTCCCACTGCTTGAATTGGTCCAAGGCGGCCAGCACGTCGTTGCGGCGTTTCTCGAAGAAGGCGAACAAGGTGATCACGGCCACGCCGATGGCGATGCCGCAGACGTAGAGCAGCCACTTGTGCCCCTCGGCGAACGCGGCGTGCCAGACCAGAGTGCCCAACACGAACACCAGGAAGAGAACGCCCAAGTAGAGGAACGATTGTATCCGCAGCAGGATCCCGGCCAGCACGCCGGTCACCGACAGACCGACCAACACCAGCGGCAACCATACCGACTCGCCGATGCCCGCAAGGAACATGTCGAACGTGGACGAAAGGTAGATTGTTCCCAGGGCGAGGTAGCGGATGGCCGTGACCTGGGCCGCCTCAAGCCGGTCGCGGTTGAGGTGCTCGGCCACCAGCGCGGCCAGGGCCAGCGGGATGAGCCAGAGTTGTGGGTGGTCGAAGAACCCGAATCCCTCTTGCCGATTCAGCAGCACCCAAACGCCCAACTGCGTGACCGCACCGGACAGCAGCGCGTAGGCGAAGCGTCGCCGCGTGACCCACATCAGGCCGTAGAACAGCCCGATCAGAAACAGCATGACCGGATGGCTGCCCAGATGGGCTTTGTCGATGAAGAAGAATGCGATCCCCGGCACCAAAGGCAGCAGCATGGCCGTGCGCTCCAGCGGCTCGGCCAGCACGGGCAGCCCGCGGCGATGGAACCATTCGCTCAATCCCGTCCCCACAAAAGCCACGCCCATCAGAATCAGCGGCCAGCATTTCTCGATGAAGCCCCACTGAAAGAGCTCCGGCACGGTGATCCGCAGATGAACGCAAATCAGCCCCAACAACGCTTCGGCCGCGTATACGTAAAGTGCCCGCGCTGGCTCGCTCAAGCCCAGCGGATCGCGGTCGGGCATCACGGCAAAACAGATCGCGGCGGCCATGAGTGCCGCCAGGGCCGCGGCCACGGCAAGTACGGCGGGCAGTGCCATGGGCGTACTCTCCGTCACCGGATCGTAATGTACGGCCTCGGCCACTAACACGACCACCAGCATCCCCGAGGCCAGCGTGCCGAACCACCCGGCCGCTTTCCGACCGGCGTCCAGCCAATCGCTCGACTGCGGCAGGCAGCGGCCCAATCCCAGACCGGCCACCAGGGTCATGGCCACGGCCGAGACCATCACCACGACGCTACGGTGCAGCCACACCGCGTCGATGTTCGGCGAAAGCCAAGCGCAGCCCAACTCGACCGGCAAGGCCAGACCCAATGCCAGCACCGCGTATTGCCAGCCGGCGCGTTGCGGACCGGTGGCCCGCCGCCCCAGGAGCACGGCCGCCGGCAGCAACATGGCCACGGCCAGCGGACCGGCCATCCGTCCCCGCATCCACTCCAGCGCCTTGTAGGGGAT
>JABMRP010001085.1 GCA_013202535.1 Planctomycetota bacterium | reverse complement strand
TGCGGGAACGGCTCGGGGAACTCGACCGCATCTACTTCGCCATGCAAGAGGAACTACGGACCAAAAAATCGGAGGAGAGACGGCTTGCCGACAGTATGCGGGTCACTCGCTCCCCGGCTGAAGAGATGAGGCTTAGTCTCGCAAAAGACAAACTCCTCAGCTTCCACAGCAGACAGTCTAGCACGCAGTTCGAACTGAGAAACTTGCAGCGCAGAGTCGGACATTCGCAAGATCTCCTTGCCGGGATAATCGGCCTTCAAGCTCTCGGCCATCCAGCCAGCCGGGCCAATTTCCTTGTGTACCAGACGATGTTGGAAAACGCGGACAACTTGGCCATTTCGGAAACCGAGTTGGATGCTCTCGCCGATTTGGACGCCTTGGCTCTGCAATTCGACCAGCGGAAAGACTATCTTGAAGCCTGGATCCAGCAAATGAAGGACTTGATAACCGACAAGTACCTAGAAGAAAACCCGACGCTGCTGATGGGCCCCGAAAGGGAACTGAGTGACGTAGAAAGACAGTTGGCCGAACGGCGAGCCGCGTTGAAACAGGAAATGCAACGCCGGCGACAGACCGAAATAGAGACGAAAACGGCCGAGTTCCAGGCTCAGATTGCCTCGCTCCAAGAACAGCTGGGAGAGTTGGACACGGACATCGCGAAGCAGGAAGAGCTTATCGAAAAGCTTTTCGGACCGGATGCCTCGGATTCGCTCGACTCGGAGATGATGCAGGCCGAGATCAAATGGAAGGATTCAGTTTTTGCCGAGATTGCTGCAGAACGTCATAGGGTGCAAGTGGAATTGGAAAGGCACCAATCGCGAATCGCGGTACCACAGCGAGCTATCGCCCCCAAATCGCCGGACGAGACGGCCCGTGTTCCCCTGCTCATTATGGCCATGATCGGCGGATTCTTGCTGCCGGTTGTCTGCATCACCTGGTGGGATACCCGTGGCAAGCGGATCAACTCGCCGCTGGAAATCTCCGACGGGTTGGGCCTCAACGTGATCGGGTCCGTGCCGGTGATCCCCGCCCGCGCCATCGGAAACCTCAACGGCCCCTCGAAGCGACACCGGCAATGGCGTGCCCGGCTGGACGAATCGGTTAACGGCATCGTCGCCACGCTGCTGCGAAAAGCCGAGTTGGAAAAACTCCGGGTGGTGCTCGTCACCAGCGCGATGAGCGGCGAGGGCAAGACCACCCTGGCCACCCACCTAGCCTTGAGCCTGGCTCGCACCGGAAAGCGTACCGTGCTGGTCGACTTCGACCTGCGGCGCCCGGCGCTGGATGGAGTTTTCGGCGTGCCGCTTCAGCCGGGGGTCAGCGAAGTGCTCAGCGGTAGTTGCGATCTGGCCGACCTCGTGCAGCCGACGGAAACCGAGAATCTGTCATTGGTAACCGCCGGGCGAATCGATGCTCGCGTCATGGCCTCGCTGGCCGGCGGCGCGCCAGGCGTTCTGTTCCAGCGTCTTCGAGCCGAGTACGATTTCGTCGTCGTCGATGGCAGCCCCGTCTTGCCGGTGGTCGACGCGCGATACGTCGGCCAGCACGCCGACGCGGTCATTCTCTCGGTACTCCGCGACGTCAGCCAGGCCCCCAAAGTTTCCGCCGCCTGGGAAATCCTCGTTTCGTTGGGTATCCACGCGATTGGCGTAGTGGTTACCGGATCGTCCGAAGAAGCCTATTATCGCAAGTCCGGATACGAACAAACCATTCCCGCGTAACGGGAAGGTGAGCCGTCGAAGTACAGCATCTTTGTCCAACGCCGGGACACCGCAGTCGCGGCAACCGGGTCACAGCAGCCAGCGAGTACTGACACGATGATCGGCACCATTGTTCTCATCTTCGTGGCCTCGTGCATGGTCAGTGCCGTCTTCACGGCGCTGCTTTGCCGGGTGGCTCCGCGAATCGGCCTGATGGATCATCCCGATGGCCGCCGGAAGATGCACGACCGGTCCGTCCCCCTGGGCGGCGGCGTGGCCATCTTCGCGGCAACCGTCCTGGTGATCACCGTCGTGATGGCAATACCCGGCCGCGCACAGACGGTTCTGTCCGAACGTACACACAGCCTCGTGAGCCTGCTGGCAGCCGCCACAATCATTGTGCTGGTGGGGCTGGCCGACGATCGATTCCATTTGCGCGGCCGGCAGAAACTACTCGGGCAAGCCGTGGCCGCGGGAATCCTCGTCTGCGGTGGGTTCGTGATCGAGCGCGTCGGGGTTTTTGGCTGGCAAATCGATCTCGGACTACTGGCCGTGCCGATGACCCTCTTCTGGTTCCTCAGGGCGATCAATGCGCTGAATCTACTCGACGGCATTGACGGTCTGGCCACCATGATCGGCCTGATCCTCGTTGCCGCCATCTCCGCCATGGCCGGCCTGTTGGGAAAGGCCGACATCGCCGTCATCGGCCTGGCGTTTGCCGGCAGCCTGCTGGGATTCATGCGATACAACTTCCCGCCGGCGAGGATTTTTCTGGGCGATACGGGCAGTATGCTCATCGGGTTGGTGGTCGGCGTGTTGGCCATGCTCGGTTCGCTCAAGGGGCCCGGCACCGTGTTGCTGGCTGCCCCTCTGGCCGTGCTGGCGATTCCCATCCTCGACTCCGCGGCCGCTGTAGTTCGACGCAAACTGACCGGGCGAAGCGTCTACTCGACCGACCGAGGCCACTTGCACCATCGTCTCCTCGACCTGTTGGGAAGCAACCGCAAGGTGCTTGCCTGGGTGGCCGGTTGTTGCGCGATCACTTCGCTGGCCGCGCTGGGCAGCGTGTTCTGGAAAAACGACCTGATTTCCCTGGTCAGTTGCGCCGGCTTAGTCGCGGTTCTCCTGATCACCGGTGTCTTTGGCCGGGCTGAAGCCCTGTTGCTGGCCAGCGGGCTGCGCAAGATCGGCCGTTCGATGGTGCGACCGCTCGGCAGGTCCGACGGCCACATCTGGCAGTCCGCCGTTCGCCTGCAAGGCTCGCGACAGTGGGAATTGCTCTGGCAAATGCTGACCGAATCGGCCGATAAGCTCCAGCTCAACGACATTTCGCTGGATGTCAACCTGCCGGCCATGCGCGAAGGCTACCATGCCTCGTGGAAAAAGTCCGGATACCACGACCTGGAATTGTGCTGGCGAATGGAGCTCCCCCTGGCCGTCGATTCTCAGCGAGTCGGACGCCTGTTGATCGCCGGACAGCGCAACGGCGAGCCTATCCATAACGTGTTGGACCAGTTACTCGAGATGATCGGACCGTTTGAAGAAAAACTCCGGGAGTCGCTGGTCGCTGTTGTCGACGAAGACTCCAGCGACCCCACCCTCGAACACGCCCTCAGTGCCTCGGAGTAGATCGCCCATGAACACAGCAACACGTCTCTTCATCGCCGCCGTGCTGGTGGCGGCCATCCACGGCTGGTTCTACGTGACCTGCCAGTCCGGCCTGCCGAGCAACGTTCAGGCGCCCGATCCGCCCCTGGAGGACCTGCCGATGCAACTGGGTGCGTGGACAGGCGAAGGCGTGGAAACCAACGACAGGGTGTTCGACACCTTGGGGGCCGAAACGATCATCGACCGCTCGTACCGGAATGCCGCCGGATATCAAATCTCCCTGCACACGGCCTTCTTCGCCGAGTACGTCAATTACCTGCCGCACCCGCCGCAATTGTGCTACGCGGGCGGCGGTTACAAGCTGGTCAAGGAAAGAACCGTCGAACTGAAACGCCCCGACGACGTCACCCTGCCCGCCCGGATGCTGACCCATGAACTCAGCGGGAACAAGACTTACGCGCTCTATTGGTACCAACTTGGCCAAACCGTGCTCACCGAGCCGACTTCTCTCCGCGCGGCCCGCCGCCCGTTTCGCGGGTCGCAGAGCTGGCCCCCCTTGGTCAAGGTCCTCCTGGTCTCGCAGACCGGGGCGGCCAATGCCGAGCAGGCCGAGGCACGGCTGAAG
>JABMRP010001084.1 GCA_013202535.1 Planctomycetota bacterium | reverse complement strand
ATGGCGCCCGCGGGCCGTTGCCGTAATGAGCCGCCGCAAATCGGCCGGCCATTTCTCCTTCAGTTCGGCCGGCACGAATCGGGCCTCCTTGATGTACGCCAGCGCCGGGCAACCGCCCATGTAGCGAGCTCTTCCTCGGCCGAACGCATGGTCGACCACCGCCGGTGAATCGTCGGAAAACCGGCCAAGCACTCGGGCGGTCGTCGGCATGAAACGAACTTTGGCGCCCAAAATGCCCCAGGAAGGCTGCTGCTCGTCGGTAGCCTCATCGTCGAAGACGACCCGGTCGAGATAACGCATGCCGTTGAGCGCCCCGCGAATGTGATACCGGCCCGGCTGCACCTCGACGTCTAGTTCCGGCTCGATTCCAAACACTTCGGCAAGGATCGCGGAAGGTTCGTTGAACTCGTTGCGACTGCCGGCTGCGCAACTGGCCTGGAGATGACCGTCGTCGGCCACCCACGCCTTGATCTTCGCCGCCGCGGTCTCCTTGACGCACGGATCGGTAACGTAGAGCACGTCGTAATCGCCGAGCCGCCCGGCCTCGACGTCTTCCTCGGTGAGCATGTCGACGGAGTACTGCGCATGGACCAGGGCGAGATACGTCCCGCGGCGCTGGAGCATGTGGACGTAACCCCACGGCTGCCACAGGTCGGACGAAATGCTGTAGAGCAGGGCCACCCGCGTCGCGCGCGGCTTGCCCGGGGCGAGAATGTGTTCGGCCGCGGCCAACTGCCGGGTGACGGCCACGATGCCGTCGTACGAGCCGCGGAGATCGGACCAGTAGTTTTCGGTGCTCGTGGCGGTCGGGCCGTAGGTCCAATAGAAGAAGTGTTTCGCTCCCTGGCACAGCGCCGAGGCGCTCTTGAGCCGCAGGTTCGTTTCGTCGCTGGGCGTGATCCAGGCGATGATCGGCATCGAACCACGACTGCCGCTGCGAAACATGGCCGCCTGGAAGCCCATCAGTTGAAAACCCTCCCAGGTGGTGTTTGGGCCGTACATGTATTGCAGGCCCATCCAATCCTCGATGCCCGCCAGATCGACCGCCCGGCGACGCGCCAAATCGAACCAATCGGCGGCCAGCACGACGCGTCCCCAGGTCGGGTTGGGCCCCGTGCCCATCCCCAGCCCCGTGCCGCTGAAGTACGGATGGTCGGCCACCAGCGTCGAGGTCCGCGGATTGGGGCCAAAATGGCGGTGCAGCGATTCGGTCAGCCAGCGGAAGCGTTCGGTGGTAGCTTCCTGCCGGAAGCGAGAGGAATAGTAAAACACCCGATTGGCGGCACCGCGATTTTCTTTTTGTCGCTGGCGGAGCGTGTCGAGCGAATCGATGTGTACGACGTCGGTCAGCGCGTTGACTCCAAGTTCCCCCGGGGCGATCTTCTGCTGGCCAAGCCAACGATGAAAATGGGCCAGCGCCTTGGGATCGTCGCCAATCTCGGGCGCCGTGATTTCGTCGCGCAGCCCGAACGGTACTCCCGGCGCCAGTCCGTCGGCAAACTTCGGCGCCACCCGGGCGATCTGGGCGTCGACGTCTTCTCGGGTCACGCGGGGGCTGAAGTCGACCGAGTGGGTATGTCCGGGCACGCGAAAGTCGAACTCCCGGCGAACCGCTTCGCTCTGGTTGCCCACGACGTTGAAGCCCAGCAGTCGCAGCACCTCGGCTTCGCGCAGGTTCAGCTCCTCGCGCTGCGGCGACCAGAAGCTCGTCTGCACGATCAGTTCCTTGGGCGAAACGGCGCGGCCGCCGCTGGCTTCACGAGCCCAACGCAACCGTCGCGCGGTCATCTGCGCGGCCGTTTCCAGCCCGTCGGCGTCTTCGGTAAGACGAGGCGAGACAAGAAAACTCGTCTTCACACCGCGAAACGACTCGGCAAAACGTTTGACGATTCCGTCCGATCCGGCGGTTGTCGACAGTTCGATCACGACCGTTCGCTCCTCGGCAGGCTCGCCGGTCACAAACTCAGCCGTCACGTTGGGAAACTCGGCCACACCGCCGGACCGCGACATCCGGCCGTGCAATCGCTCCCCGGCATGTTGCTTCAGGTCGAACCAGGGGGTGAACTCTCCGGCGGCAACGCGTCGCGTCGTATCCTTGTCGGCCCCCTCGGGAATGACCGCCCGGGGTAGATACCAGGGGCT
>JABMRP010001083.1 GCA_013202535.1 Planctomycetota bacterium | reverse complement strand
CCCCCGGCAGTCCTCTCCCATCGCCCCATGCTACGATAATCGGCCGCTGGGAACAATGGGCGGGGTACAACGAAATGGCAAGTCGGCCAAACCGCACGGCATTTGTGGCCGTTTTCCGCCGAAGGCCGTCTTAGGCCGGTCGTTTACGAAGAGTTACGCGGCCGTTTCTCACCGTCTCTACGTGCCCCAGCCCAGAAGACGGATATGGTTAAAGTTTATGGCGTCAACCTCGTTTTCCAGCAGGTGATTGTAAAGCACAAAGTCGTCGGTGAGTACGAGGAATTTGCCACGCGCTATCAACGGCAGCGATGCATCTGTAATACCAAGGCGCTTGAACGCCGGTGTCGTGGCGATCGTGCCGGCGGCTTCGGTTTGCTCGTCGAACGCCTGTATGTTGTCCGCGAACGACTCGAAACACGAAGTTCTGTGCGGCTCCTTGAGATTTGCGGCCAGATTACTGACTTCGGTAAGCACATGCGGCGTGGCAACGATGCTTCGGAAATGCGAAAGAAACTCAGCGAGGAGCTTGTAGTCTTTGGCGATAAATGTATTCGTGCGTTTGAACGTTTCGATCCGAGCTGGGTCGTATTGTCCAATGACGTAGACGAGCAAGATATTGGTATCCAACAGGATTCCAATTTGCGAGTACTTCCGCACGAATTCAACGAGTGTGTCCTGCGGTCGTGTTGCCAATCCACCAGTCCTCACACGGTTCGGAGTACCATCGATGTCACGTTTCCGGTCGCCTTGTCGACGGCCAACACCTTGTAGACTCGCTCATACTTTGCGCCCTGCGTTATCGCCATCATCGGGGACGCGTCCCGTACGACTCGAGAGTAGCCGATGGTGACTTCCCAGGTGTCTTCATTCATCTCGCGGACTTCCTCCATGAGGACGTCTTTCAAGCCCTTGTCCTCGTACATCCGATTGAAGAAGTTGATGGCAGCGAGGACAGCTTCCTCAATGTGCTCGGCGGACATCGTTCTCGTTGCTCCTATGAGGTTGCGTAATGCCTGGCTACTCGGGAGGCCACAATCAGTTTCTACCAGAAACACTCCTCATTCTACTGTGGCATCGACGTCGATGCCAGGACTGCCACCTCCAGAGAGGGGGGCGGAGAGCCGACCACAGTCTTCAGCTTTGCTCTCAATCGAGCCCGTCCAGCGCTTGGTGGAGATCGGCGATCAGATCGGCCGAATCTTCGATGTCGACCGAAAGACGGATTAGCCCCGGAGAAATGGCGGCGGGCCAATTCGTGTTGCTCGTGGCTGGGCAGGCCGGGGTAAAAGACGCGGGACACTTGGGGATGTTCTTCAAGAGCCCGGGCAATGGCCATCGCGTTGTCGTTCTGGCGCTCGACGCGTACCGCCAGCGTCTTGATCCCGCGCGACAGCAGTCAGGCGCCAAACGAATCGAGGCTGCCGCCGAAGATCCTGAAAGTAATCGTACGCGTCGTCCCCGGTTGCAGTCTGCAATGCCTTGGAACTATCCGTGAGCCATTCTTCAAATGTGCGTTGCGCGATGCCGTAGTAGTCGAGCGCGCGATTCACGGGCAATCGGCGATGATTCGGGCGGTAGGACGAGGGGACCTCGCGCTCGGCACGCGTTGCAGGGTGGCGCTGGTTTCGACGTCTTCTTTCCAGCGGGCGATGGCGGCGAGCATGGCCGCGACGCGGTCGGGGTGTTTCGCGGCTAGGTTGTCTTTTTCGCCGATGTCGTCGCCGAGATGGTAGAGCCCGACGCCGACCTGGCCCTTGCCGCCGACGATCAGTTTCCACGGCCCGTCGCGCATCGCCCGGCCGTTCCAGAAGAGTTGGCGGGTGCCCAGCGATTTGGCATCCAGGAGCACGCCCGCCAGATTGACGCCGTCGAGCTTGTGACCTTCGGGCACGGAAGCACCGGCCAAGGCGAGCATCGTAGGCATGACGTCGAGGGTGATACAGAGTTCGGCGCAGACGGTTCCCGGCTTGATACGACCGGGCCAGCGAGCGATGGCCGGCTCGCGATGCCCACCTTCCCAGTTACTGCCTTTGAAGCCGCGTAGCGGGGCGTTGGAGCCGCGTGGATTGGCGCCATTGTCGGAGAAGAAGAAGACCAGCGTGTTGTCGGCCAGTTCGAGTCGCTCAAGCACGGCCAGGACATCGCCCACGCCTCGGTCCATCTCCTCCATCATCCGGCGGTAGGCCGTCTTCGTGTCGATCGGCCGCGACCGATTCTTGCGCGCGTCGGGCCCGCGCTGGGCCGGATCGTCGGGCCCCTGATAGGGGCTGTGGACCGCTTCGTGGGCGATGTAGACGCAGAACGGTTCGGCCTTGTGCTCCTCGATGAACCGCACGGCGTGCTTGGTAATCAGGTGCGTCACGTAGCCCGGTTCTTCGATCAGTTCGAGTCCGTCCCACCAATCGTACACGCCCATCCGATCGTAGTGCGAAATATAATCGACGTTGCCGCTGACGTATCCGCGGAAGCGATCAAACCCGTGGTGCATGGGGTTGAAGTTCTTGGTATAGCCCAGGTGCCACTTGCCGAACAGCCCGGTGCGGTATCCGGCTTTCTTCATACACTCGGCGAAGGTCACTTCCTTCACGTTGAGCCCGTGATGATGGGCGGCCACTTTGGGATCGGCGTTGATCACGCCGGGTACGCCGGCCCGTTGCTGATAGCGCCCGGTCAAGAGCCCGGCCCGGGTGGGACTGCAGACGTTGCCGCTGGCGTGGAAATCGGTAAACCGCATCCCCTCGGCCGCCATCCGATCCAGGTGGGGCGTTTTGATCCAGCCGCCATAGGGGCTCGTGTCGCCGTAACCCAGGTCGTCGGCCATGATGATGACGATATTGGGGCGATCCGCCTTATTCGATTTCTCGGCGGCGGGCGCTTCGGCAAGGGCCAACGTCGCGACGGCGGTGACGACGATCGCAACGATTCGGCGGAGGTGTTTCCGCATGGGAGTGGATCCTTGTTCTGGGGGTGGAAGAGCAGCAATGCTCCTATCGAGTATACCCCCTCTCGGACCGCGTTCAAGCAAAGCGGGGTATCCGCCGACCCACCGCTTACGCCTCTTTCAACGCGCTGAGGAGATCCACCACCGCTTTCTTGCCGTCGCCGAAGAACATCAGCGTGTTGTCGGCGGCGAACAGCGGGTTGGGGATGCCCGCGAAACCGGGGCTCAGGCTTCGCTTGATGACCACGACCGTTCGGGCTTTGTCGACGTCGAGGATCGGCATCCCGGCGATGGGGCTTTGGGGATCGGTCCGCGCGACCGGATTGACCACGTCGTTGGCGCCGATCACCAGCGCCACGTCGGTTTGGGCAAACGTCGGGTTCACCCGGTCCATCTCCTGGAGCTTTTCGTAGGGCACTTCCGCCTCGGCCAAGAGCACGTTCATGTGGCCCGGCATGCGTCCGGCGACCGGGTGGACGGCGAACTCGACCTCCACGCCACGCGAT
>JABMRP010001082.1 GCA_013202535.1 Planctomycetota bacterium | reverse complement strand
GTGGACGTGCCCCGCGCGCTGGACGAACTGGTCCAGCGGCTGATGCGCAAGGATCCCCGCGACCGATACCAAAGCGCCCAGGCCGTGTTGATGGACCTGGAACGCATCGCCGATTCGCTACGGGACGAGGTTTGCGATTCAGGGCTGGTCGTGGGGTTACACGATCGGCGTCCAACACTGACCGAGCCCGCACTCGTCGGCCGCCGCGATGAGTTGGCGCGGTTGGACGACCAGATCCGGAAGGTCCGCGGCGGACGGGCTGCCACCGTGTTTTTGGAGGCGCCGTCGGGCGAAGGGAAAACGCGGCTGTTGTCCGAAATCGCCGCACGGGGTGTTCAGGCGGGAATGTGGGTGCTTCGGGGGCAAGGATCGGAACAGGTTGGGGCGAGGCCGTTCCAGGTTCTCAGCGGGATCGTCGAAGGGGTGATTGCCGCTGCCCACTCGGATCCCTTCATCGCCCAAACCTTGAAGCACCGATTGGGCAAGCACCTGGACGCCGTCTGCGCCGCCCTGCCCGAATTGGCCGAAGCCTTTGGCTGGGAAACGTCCGACGCACTCGGACCGGAGGCCTTTGGAGAGACGCGGAGTATCCAGGCCCTTTCCACCTTCCTCGACTCGATGGGAATCCAAGAGCATCCCGTTCTGATTATTCTCGACGACTACCAGTGGGCCGACGAAATGACGGTCAAGCTGGTCGCCCACTGGCAAGAACATCTAAACCGTGTCACGGACAGCAGTGTCACGGGAGGAGACTCGGGCGTATTGCTGGTGGCCGCTTTCCGTTCGGAGGAGGTGCCGCCGGAGCACCTGCTCCGCAAGACGCCCCCCACGCTCCCATTGCGATTGGCTCCCCTGGCGGCCGGCGAAGTGCAACTGCTGCTGGAATCCATGGCCGGACCTTTGCCCAGCGAAGCCGTGGACGTCGTCCACCGTCTCTCCGACGGAAGCCCTTTCATGGCATCCGCGGTACTTCGCGGCATGGTGGAGTCCGGCGCCCTTCTCGCGGAACCCGACGGCTGGCGCATTGAGCCGCTTGCTCTGGCCGATCTGCGGTCGTCCAGTCAAGCCGCCGGGTTTCTGTCGCGCCGCATCGAATTGCTCCCCGACGACACGATCGAACTGCTCACCGTCGGTGCCGTACTGGGCAAGGAGTTCAATCTGGAACTTGCCGTCGGCTTGGCCGGTCTCGCTCCCGAGCAGGCCGTCAACGTGCTTGAGAAGGCAAGCCAACGTCACTTCGTCTGGATGCAACCGGAGAAGATGGAATGCGCCTTCGTGCATGACAAGATCCGCGTCGCCCTGCTGCAGCGTATCGAACCCGAACGACGCCGCGGCCTCCACGACCGCATCGCGCACCACCTGGAGCAGAATACGCCCGGACGGGTCTTCGATCTGGCTTACCATTTCGATGCCGCGGGCGCGAGCGATCGAGCGTTGCCCTATGCACTGGCCGCGGCCGAGCAGGCCCGAGCCCAGTATTCGCTGGAAGTCGCCGAGCAGCAGTATCACATCGCCCGGCGCGGGGAGGCTTTGGCCGACCAGCCCACGCGGTACGGCATCCGTGTAGGACTGGGCGAAGTGTTGATGCTTCGCGGCCGATACCGGGAGGCGAAGCAGGCCTTCGAGGCCGCGGCCGAACTTGCCCACGGAAATCTCGCTCGGGCCCAGATCAAGGGAAAGTTGGGCGAACTGGACTTCAAGCAAGGCGACATGGAAAGCGCGGCCGATTTCTTCGAGGAAGCGCTGCGACTGCTGGATCGGAAAGCCCCTCAAAGGACGCTCACCCTCGTCTTACTGCTACTCTGGGAAGGCGGGATCCAACTGCTCCATACCTTGTTTCCGCGAGTGTTTGTCGGCCGGCGGAAGCGAAAGCCGACCGAGGCGGAGTTGCTCAGTCTTCGGCTGCTCAGCCGGTTGGCCTACTGCTACTTCTACACGCGCGGAAGAATCAAGGGGTTCCGGCTGAATCTCAGCAGCATGAACCTCGCGGAGTGCTATATGCCGACCGTGGAGTTGGCCCAAATCTACTCCGAACATGCCGTCGGCCTGACCGTTCTCGGCTGGTACAATCGCGGGCTGGCTTATGCGCGAAAATCCCTGGAAATCCGCCGCTCGCTGGGAGACCTCTGGGGACAGGGGCAATCGCTCAGTTTCTACGGCGTGGTGTTCTACGCGGCTTCGCGTTTCGAGGAGTGCATCGAAAAGTGTCGCGAGGGGGTACGCCTCTTGGAGCGAACCGGCGACTACTGGGAAGTCCATATCGCGCGCTACCAGATCGCCGCCTCCCTGTACCGCTTGGGGGACATGCGGGGTGCCCTGGAAGAAGCCCGCCGCGTGCATGAATCGGGGCAGAGACTGGGGGATGAACAGTTCTCCGGAATCAGCTTGGACGTCTGGTCGCTCGCCACCGGCGGCAAGGTGCCCGAGGAAACCCTTCAGCGCGAACTTTGCCGTAACCGGCCGGATGCCCAGAGCACGGCCCAGGTCTTGATGGCCCACGGCGTCCAGTTGTCGGCCTCCGGCCAGCATGAACGTGCGGTGGCTGCCTTCGAGCAGGCGCTGAAGGAAAGCAAGCGATTAGGACTGATGAGTGCCTATACGGCGCCCAACCTTGCGTGGCTGGCCACCGCTTTGCGACGGCAAGCGGAAACGCTTTCCGACCTGACCGTGAGCCGGCGCCGGGGTCTGCTCTGCCAAGCCGAGCGGGCCGCCCGCCACGCCGTACACGTTGGCCGCAGACTACAGAACGATCTTCCTCACGCGCTACGAGAATTGGCCCTGATCCGTGCCATGCGGGGCCAAATCCGCCGGCTCCGCCGTTTGCTCGACGAAAGCTTGAAGGTAGCCCAACGCCAAGGAGCCAAGCATGAACTGACCCAAACCTTACAGCTCTATCGCCGCTTGGGACGAGAACTGAACTGGCGCAACGTCCAGGAGCAGATTCAAGCCGCCGAGATCCTTCCACGGGCGGCGGCCGTCAGCTACCAACATCCGGCCGAGACCTCCCACGCCGCCTCCCCACCTGTCACGCTCTCCTTGGCCGACCGGTTCGACACCGTACTGGAGTCGGGCCGCAAGATCGCCTCCGCGCTGTCACCCGGCTCGATCTTCGACGAGGCCCTGGACGCCGCCTTGCGGTTGCTCCGAGGCGAACATTGCCTCCTGCTGGAAGTCGCCGAGCGAGACGGAACCGTTCAATTCACACCGATCAACGGCTCGGAGGAACACGGCTTCAACCGTTCCGTTCTGCAGCGGGCGCTCCGAGCGGGCCAGGCGGTGGCCCGTGTCGAGGAGGTCTCCGGCAACACCAGCGATCGCGCAACGTCGGCCGGCGAGCAATCGGTACTCTGCGTGCCCTTGTACGTGCGAGGCCGGGTCGTTGCCTGCCTCTATGTGACGCACGAGCACGTTCACGGCTTGTTCGGGCCGGACGAAGAGCGGCTCGCTGATTTCATTGCCACGATTGCCGGTGCGGCATTGGAAAATGCCGAGGGGTTTGCCGACTTGCAGCAATTGAACGAAACCTTGGAGCGACGCGTCGCCAACCGGACGGCGGCTGCCGAGGCGCGTTCGCACGAACTGGCACAGTCGAACCGGAAGCTGGAACGCACGGCCAGCGAACTTCGTCAGATCCAAGAGAAGCTCCGTGTCGCCAAACAGGTGGCCGAAACCGCCAACGAGGCGAAGAGCCGTTTCTTAGCGACGATGAGCCATGAGATTCGCACTCCGATGAACGGCGTGATCGGGATGCTGGAACTCGTCTTGAGCACTCTGTTGACCGGCCAACAACGCAACTACGTGAGCGTTGCGAGAGACTCCGCCGAAGCACTCTTGGCACTTCTAAACGATACCTTGGATTTCTCCAAGATCGAAGCCGGGAAAATGGACGTGGAGCGGGTTTCCCTCGCTCTGCGCGACGTCGTGGGCGAGGCGACGCGCCTGCTGGCGGTCCCCGCCTCGCGGAAGAAACTGGAACTGGTCTGCCGCGTTGCGCCCGACGTACCCGACCAGATGATCGGCGACCCGAGCCGGTTACGCCAGATCGTCGTCAATCTGGTCGGCAACGCCATTAAGTTCACGGACACGGGCGAGGTATTCGTCAGCGTGTGGGTGGAAAGCATGGACAAGAATCAGGCCACGGTCCATTTCGCGGTTCAAGACACCGGCATTGGAATCCCGGCCGACAAGAAGGATTGTATCTTCGAAGCCTTCCGCCAGAGCGACAGCTCGATGACGCGGCGGTTTGGAGGGACCGGATTGGGATTGGCGATTTCGGCACAACTGGTCACCCTGATGGGCGGAAAGATCTGGGTGGAGAGCGAGGTCGACCAGGGCAGTATCTTCCACTTCATTCTGCCCTTCGGCCTGCCCGAGTGGCCGAAGGAAGCTTTGCTCGCGCGCCGCCCGGTGCCGCCCGGCACGGCTTTGGTCGTTGGCGCCAACAAGCACGCGCGGCACGCCTACGTGGAGATCCTCAGGGACG
>JABMRP010001081.1 GCA_013202535.1 Planctomycetota bacterium | reverse complement strand
GAACAACTCCCGGCCGTTGAGGCTCAGCGTGAGCCGGTCGCCGCGGAGTTGGCCTTTGAAGCGGTTCCAGCCGCGTGACTTGGCCAACTCCTCGCCGAACTCGGCCCCGTCCGGGTCGAGGGCGATCTCGGCTTCGTCCTAGCCGCGCAGCAACACCCGGGCGACGCCCGAGCTATCCTGCCGGCGGACATCGAAGAGAAAGCCGAAGTCGCCAAACGTTTCTTCGGTGGCAATGGATGTGTCGGTCGCCGTCGATCGGCCGTCGCAGGCCAGCACCCAGTTGTTGGATCGCCAATGCCCCGTGTTGTCTTTTGCGGTGACCCAGCCGGACAGGTCGACGCCCGTGTAGAGGCAGCGGTAGCCCCGGTCGGCGATGGCGACGTGCTGCGGGTCGACCGGCGTGTCGGGCAGCGGCTTGATCCGCAGATCGCGGTAGTGGACGATCCCGCCTTCCGATTCGAGGCAGATGTAGCCCTTCCGCGGGATACACTCCTTGCCGCGGGTGACGATCTTGCCGTTGACGGCCAGTGAGATCTCGCCGTCGTTGCAGACGATTCGGTAGTGGTTCCATTCGGGGCTGGGGTTGGAGCGGTTTTCGGTCGGAAAGGCCCGGCTGCCGCCGTGGCCGTTGATCGGCGTCATCTTCGCGCCGTGGATGGGGAAGACGTCGCCGTGGGTTGTGTGTCCCCGGGAGTTGCCGTAGGCGTTTTCCAGGACCTGCACCTCGATGCCGCGATGGAACGGCTGGCCGCGTGCGGTGATATCGTCGGCCCAGACGAAGACGCCGGCGTTGCCTCGGGGCTTCATGTGCCGCCACGACAGTTCGAGGATGAAGTTCTGGTACATCCGCTCGGTGCGGATCTCGCCGGTCGGCTTGCCCGAGCAGACGATCATGCCGTCGGCGACCTTCCACGTCGAGGGTGCCGTGTTCACGGGCACCCAACCGGAGAAGTCCTTGCCGTTGAACAACGGCACAAACCCTTCTTCGCCGGACGGTTCGGCCTCCGCACTCCACGCCATGCCCGACAGGGCCGGCAGAAGGATCAGGACCAGGCAGATTCGCACGATTCCCCTCGCAATCGACGTCTTCATGTCGGTTCTCCTCTCTTTGGGTGGTCTTCTTCGCGACCCGTATAGCATAGCATAGGGATCTCCGGCTGACCATGAACCTCCGCTCTCACGCCCGTCCACTGAGCCACAATCATCGAAGGGGCCCGGGCCCAAGACTCCCGTGCAATCCTCTACACGGTCGTGCCGGACTCCGGGCCCCAGACCTCAAACCCTCCCTCAATTCAAACGAGTGCGTTGGAGGGACGTGTGCTGCCGTACATGCCCGATACCAAGAGATCGAGGTCCGCTTGGTCGATCAGACCGCTGGAGTCCAGGTCGAACATCGGATCGTACTCGGCCGAGCCCGAATGGGGCAACCAAAGGGCCAGATCGAAGTGATCGACGCGATGATCGCCGTTGAAATCGGCGAAGATCAGATCGACTCCGGCCGAGCCCATCTCGACGTCGGACCAGTCGACAGGTGTCCCGGAACCGGTCAACGCGAAGTTGCCGGGCTGAATCGTCGAGGTTCCTTCGCTTGCGTCCACGGAGAACTGCACGCTGGTCGTGGCAAAGGATGCCGGATCGGCCGTACGAGTGAACTGCCACGACACAAACGGCGCCGCGTCGTCGGCACCGACCATCGTAGTCGTCGTCAATGCACCGGCCTCGTCGACAATCCCGTCCGCCGCATTGACCTCGCCCTGCCGAAACAGATCAAAGGCCTCGCCGTAGACAACCTCCCCGGTCGGCACAACGGCCTGGGCGTCGTAGATCAGATCGATCGCACCACCGACGACACCGGAAGGATCTTCGCGAAGATCTTCAACCAGGGCGCTGACCCAGAAGGTGGGCCCGGCCAAGGCTCCGTCGGTGTTCGCACCGAACGGCGACGTGGAGACCTGCAACTGAACCGACAGTTGGGAACGAGCGACGTCGACGGTCACGATGGCCGCGCCACTCTCGGCCTGACCGTCGCTACTGGCATAGCTGAAACTGTCCTCGCCGGCGAACTCGGGCTGGGGCGTATACGCAAACGAACCGTCCTCGCCGAGTGTCACCGTTCCGTGGCTCGGCCCGTCGATCAGGCTGGCCGTCAGGGCGTCGCCATCGGCATCGGCATCGTTGGCCAGCACGCCACTCGTAGCGTCGACCGTCAGCGCCGCGTCTCCTGCCATCGAGTACGAGTCGTCGACCGCCTGAGGCGCGTTATTGACGGACTCCACCGCAATCGCCACCGCCGCCACGGCACTCTCCGTCTGGCCGTCGCTGGCAACATAGGTGAAACTGTCCTCGCCGTGGAAGTCGACTTCCGGCGTGTACTCGAACGAACCGTCTTCGTTCAATGTCACCGTCCCATGACTCGGACCGTCGACCAGCGTGACGGCCAAGGG
>JABMRP010001080.1 GCA_013202535.1 Planctomycetota bacterium | reverse complement strand
GTTTAGCCCCGGCACTTGTGCCCGGCGTTTTGAAGCACGATCCGTCTGCACGAGCGTCTGGGCTAAACGCTACTCCGCGAAATCCCACGCCTTGACCGTCTTCCCGCCCGTATCGACAAGCTGAATCGACTCGATTTCGATCGTGCCGCGGCTGCTGGCCGGATCAATGCGCACCGAGGTCAGTGGCCCGATGGCCGGAAGTTCAATGCGATAATCTCGCCACTGGCCGTCGTGCGTGACTGCAAAAGCGGTCGAGCGGTCGAGGTGGAACGCCCGCTCGGATCGGGTGGTCCAATAGACGCGTCCGTTGCCCTGGCCGTCCGACTTCACGCGAACGAGCATCTTCGCCGGTCCGCGCAGCCCGGGCACGGCGGCCGAGCGAATCCACGGATCGCCGCCCGTCGACTCGATCCGGAGTCCGCTCTTGCCCTTGGAGAGGACCACGTCGCGGCTGCCGATCCAGCCCAGCTTCGCGGTGTCGGCGGCCTGCGGTCTGTAGGCCGGATTGGGGAACGGCACCAGCGATTGCGTCTCGCGCAGATGGCGCTCGATCAACGCATTCATCTGGCTCGCTCGGTCGGGCAGCGAGGCGGCGAGGTTCTTCGATTCGCCGATGTCGTCTTTCAGGTTGTACAGTTCCAGCCGGTCGGTCTGTTTTTCGCCGTCGGCATGGAGGCGGATCAGCTTCCAGTCGCCCTGCCGGACCGACGTGGCCGGCAGGTTGCCGGTCGCCGGGGCGTAATGCGGGAAGTGGCAGAAAATCGCGTCGCGGTCCACCGGCCCGGTGTTGCGCAACGTGGGCACGAGGCTCACGCCGTCGAGGATCGCCGGGGCATGTTGCTCCAGGTCGAGCATCTCCAGCAGCGTCGGGTAGAAATCGACCGACGAGACAATCGAACGGTTGGTCGAGCCCGGGGGCGTCTGGCCCGGCCAAACGACGACCATCGGCACGCGCACGCCCCCTTCGTAAATCGAGCCCTTGCCGTTGCGCAGCGGGGCGTTATTGGTCGGCGGGAGTCCCTCGACCACGTTGTACATGTTGCCGCCGTTGTCGGAGAAAAAGATGAAGATCGTCTTCTCCGTCAGGCGAAGCTCGTCGAGCGTATCGAGCAGCGTGCCGACCGCGTCGTCCAGCGGTTCGATCATCGCTCCCATGACCGGGTTGCGCTGCGGATTGTCGGGCTTGGCCTTTCGGCGGTACTTTTCGATCAGTTCCGCTTTCGCCTCGAAGGGGGCATGAACCGAGTAATCCCAGAAGCAGAGAAAGAACGGCTCTTCCCGATGGTCGCGTAGGAAGTCGACCGCCTCGATGGCAATCCGGTCGGTAATGTGTTCGCCCTTATGCGGTTGGGGGATCGTGTCGATGGGCCAGGGCGAGAAATATCCGCCCGGCGGCCCCGGATGATGACGCCCGCCGACGACCACGTCGAACCCCTGTTGCTCGGGCAGATACGGATCGCGGCCCAGGTGCCATTTGCCGAAGAAGCCCGTCGTGTAGCCGGCCTGCTTGAGCACTTCGGCGATGGTGACGTACTCGTTCGGCAGCCGGGTGCGAGTTTGCGGCGTGACCGCCTTGTGGCTTGGCGGACCGGCGGCCGGCAATTTCGGGTCGAGCACCACCTGGGGCATGTGGCCGGCCGGCGTGGTCAGCCGCAGGCGTCCCGGATAGTGGCCCGTGAGAATGCTGGCCCGCGTGGGCGAACACAAAGGGCTGGCCGAGTAGGCGTCGGTAAAGGTCATGCCGCGCCGGGCCAGCCGCTCGATGTTGGGCGTTTCGTAGAAGGTGCTCCCGGTGTGGCTCGTATCCCGCCAGCCGAGATCATCGGCCAGAAAGAAGACGATGTTGGGGCGCGGGGGCGGTTCGGCGGCAAGGGCGCACACACCGGGTGCCAGGAGCACGACCGCGAGGAGCAGCACCGACGCGCCGGGCACAAGTGCCGGGGCTAAACTCTGACTATTTTGCATCGTCGATCTTGATCCGCAGGTCTTTGAACTGGATCTTCATCGGCGGGCCGGGGTGGACTTGCAGACCGATGACACCCTTGGCGGCGGCTTGGCCCGTCTGGTTGTCGACCGCCCGGGACATGACCGTGCCGTTGATCTCCAGCGTGATTTCGTTACCCCGGGCGATCACACGGTAGTCGTTCCAGTCGTCCTTCTTGATCTTCTTCATCATCTCGGCCGAATCGCCCATCGGCTCGATCTGT
>JABMRP010001079.1 GCA_013202535.1 Planctomycetota bacterium | reverse complement strand
CAGCGTCGACATTCAGTCGGCTTGAGCGGCTCCACATGGTCGCACTGCACAGTGGGAATCAGCGCTCGTTCATGCTTCGGATGGCCTGGCTGGCCGCCGCGTCGCCTTTTCGATTTCCGTTTCTTCCGCTGCGGTTTGGCGTGCGGATGCTGCGCACTCGGCGGCAGCGACGAGTTCTGCGGCGTCTTGCCTTTGACCTGACCTCGCAGTTCCCGAACCTCAGCTTCCAGCTGCGCGATTCTGCCCAGCAGATCGCCAATAATCGCCCGGGCTTCCGGCGGCTGACGAGCAATCAGTTCATCGGTGATGTTCGGTTCCATGCCCATTGTTGTGACACGAAACCGGCATTCGAGTCCAGATCAGTTTTCTTGAAAAAACACTACCGGGCTGTGAACGGTTACGGACTCAGGGTCAGAATCGCTTGGTGTCGGTTGCCCGTCTGCTCAGTCTATTCAGCCCACAAGAAGATCACCGCTGGAATTGAACTTCGCAGGCTGCGTAACATCACTCAACGCGCGTCCAGTCAAGAAACTCGAACGAAGCAAACGGACAGCCGTCCGCTTTCCTGGGGATCCGCACACGAAGTGAGCGACATGCGCGAGTCGCACGAACATTTCCTGATTCTACCGACGGCCTACTCCGGCAACCGGTAGATGCCGATGTCGTCGTAGTGGATCTCCTCCTCGACACCCATCCTATTGGTCACGACGGAGAACTGAATGCTCGCGACCGCCATGTTGGCTATTGTCTTGGGCACGTCGAAGTAGCGCGAGGCGAGACGCCACTTACCAGGGACAGCCTCCACTGTGACGGTATCTGTGTGAAAGTCCTTCCCTTTGCTGTCTTTGAGTGTGACGTTCATCTCAATCGTTTGCAGCCGTTGCCCCTCAGGCACCATGTAAGAGAGTCTCATCACGTATCGGCCCGGCTTGGCAGGGATCGCCTGAACCGGTCCACCCCGTTTGATCCCTTTGACACGCAGACACATTTTGCCGGGGCGCGTTCTGGGACTCTCGGTCCATTCGATCTTGCCGTGGGGCGGATCGCCGAGCGGTTTAATCCATAGTGTCCAGTTGTCCGGTTTACCGTTGCCACTTTTGAATGACGGGTTTCTCGACACGAGTGCCGCGCGGCCCTGAAAGACATCCAGAAATCCATTCACCTTCTGTCGTAAACTCTCTGGAATGTCGCCCTTTAAGAGTGCTGTGAGCACCTCAGCAGGAGGCCGATCGTCCTTCTGCAATCGATGGAAAAGAAAAGTAGTCTCACTTGCGTCAAAGGCATCCAACAGCCCGCGGACGCGTGTCCGTTGTGCATCGGTTCGGGTCTTGGCCGAAGCGGACTCCAGCATTTGACGGCACAAGACGATTTCCTCAAGCGTAATCGCGTCGAAGTATGCGGTAGATTTGAAATCGAGATACTGTCTCGGCTTGTAGTGCGGGCTTTCGGTGTCGCCAAACCAGGGTGTTTTCAGAACTTGCTGCGTCCAAAACTTCTCCCAGTACACATAGTACTCCGCCAGATGGTCTGCCGCAGCCTCGCCGGCAAAACACACGTACCAATCGCGAAGAAGCGAGTCGACATCAAGGTCTGGGTTCCAGAGCAATCTGCTCGTGACATACAGCTTCGGACCTTCACCCCAATTCGGAACACTAGGGGGATAGGCCTCCGCATAGTAACCGCGAACGCCGTTACGCCGGGCATAACGAAGATAGTCCGCCATTTGGTGACAATACACGCGCGGCACCCTGTATTGCCTGCCGTAGATGTAATCGTACCAGCCGAGAGTAGAGGTCTGTTCGAGCCAGCGTTGATGGAATGCGTGTCCGTGCTCTCGCCGTTTCTCGTCAGCCCACTGCATCCGGTCCATACAGATGTAGGGGACCAGCCGGGAATGCACCTTCACTGTCGACGGAGGATCAAATACGTTGTTGTACGCCAGACAGCCGAACCACTTGCCGGGATGTTCCTCAAGCACGCCCTCGATCACCCGGTTGCACCAGCCGTGGTAGAGGTCGGAGTAGTCTGGCTGCCCGATGGAATTGTTCTTGCCGCTATATTGAGCCCGACAGCCCTCACACTGGCACCAGCGATCCGGGCCCGTGTCGTTGATCCCCAGCGAATAGGAGACGGCTTCGGGGTTCTTGTCGAAGTACTCGGTGATATTCTTCACTGCCTCGGTCACGACGGCGGGGTCGGTGAAGCACGGCTGCCACTTATGGCGTTCGACGTTCTTGGGCAAGAATCGCTTTCCGTCAATCAGCGGGAAGAACTCCGGGTTCGTCTTCCTATAAGTTTCCAATGGAAAGAGCCCCCCTTCCAGATTGTGGTGAAACGACAAGCGTTTGGATACTCCACGGAATGGCATCCTGCATGTTCGCATCCATGCGCCCTGTTTCAAGCCGCTCCAGTAACGCGCGAAGAAGGCAGGTTCTTCTCGGACATGGACCCTCGGTATTTGAATGTCACGATGCTGGGGAATATGGGTTCCTTTAGGCCCTGGAATGAGCCATCGCACGCCGACATAACGTTCGAGGAACTCGTAAATGCCGAATTCCGTACCCCAGTCCGAAGGCCCGAGTATCATGACGCTACGCGCGTCCGGGAATCGGATCTCGAAGCCGTCGTCGTCGAGATGCTCTTGATTGGTCTTGAACTGTGACACCCAGGGCCCCCGCCCCACGTAGATGAGGCCGCCGTCCGCCGGCACTTCACGGGAGACTGTCAGGCGCGCACCGGACGAGTTCTCAATGCAATCGCGCAGGACGCCGACCGCATATTGCAGCTGTTCGCTGGCATCGTCCGCACAGACCACGACTGCCACCGGCTGGCCGTCGCGCACAACATGCAGCATGTCACCCTCATCAGCAAGGGCGACGGCCACAAGCACGCTTATTGGGATTTGAGCAAGGATCGCTCGCTTCATGACTTCTCCTCCGGAGCCTGGTGTACTAAGGAAACGAAAAAGAAAACGAAAAAGGGAAACGAAAAAGGAACGAAAAAGGCGAACGAAAAAGGGGTCAGAACGAAAAAGGGGTCAGAACTCTTTTCCGTCGTAAATAGTTCTGACCCCTTTTTCGTTCCTTTTTCGTTCCCCTTTTTCGTTCTTTTTCGTTTCGTCGCCTTACGAGCCCAAGGGCAAACATCATAACGATACCCAGGAAAGCGACTGCGAACAGCGCAGCCCGATGGGCGATATAGAAAAAGTAAACGTCCCCAGAACGGAAGGCGGCGGAAACGGTCGCGCACAGAGCCGTCAACATGAAGAGACTTCCGATCGTGAACTGTGGTGGGCGCTGTCGGGACCTTTGCGTGAATTGAGTAAGGAACGGGACCATTGTCGCCAATAGGACGGCGATACTGAGATTCGCCAGTAGACTGCCGACATGGAAGTCTTCGACTTCTTGCCCCCAGGGCGCGGTAAGTGGCGTGACGGAGCCTTTGTATTCTTCTCCGTCTAGACAGTAGTAGTGAAAGTCGACTGCTTCTTCGAACTGCGACGGTGTCGCCGGAGTTGAGAGATAGGTAAACGGCCAACCGAAATGGTTACCGGCCCACGTATTGCCCGACCAAGCGACCCACGGATACCCGGTGAAGTTGGCTAAGGCAAGTGTATAGATCGCGAGTATTGTGATCGGCACGGGCCCGACCAGAGCCGCAACGGCTGAACACGACTTCTTAGCAGGCTCTTCCATTTTCGTCCTGATGCGATGCTGCAACGAGTGATCTCACGACAGAACTAGTGTTTATCGCGCGCCCCGTAATTTGTTAATGAGGCGCGCCGATGCGCGCCAACTCACATAGGGGCCAGCGCCGAAAATACCACAAAAAGCCCTGGCTCACAACACCTTAGGTGCCTTCGACCGACCGAACGCTGATGGAATAACTCGGCGCGAAAGTGCGCGCCAATTCACCGCCTACCCCCCCGACGGAAAGCGGGTAAGTGGATATACGCGCCGCGCCGTGCAGATGATCTCCGAAAACGGCTTCCCGGAATCCGCGATGTAAGTGGTTT
>JABMRP010001078.1 GCA_013202535.1 Planctomycetota bacterium | reverse complement strand
CATCTATCCTGTCTTCCCGCTCCCCTGCACGAATGTGATCAAAATCACCCCCCTATTGTCTACCAGTTATCACACGGCGCGCAAAGCGCGATTTGCACCCCCCCTCGTACGGGTCGATCTTGACGTCTCCGCCGCCGTTGGCCTATGCTGCCTGCTCGAATACGTCCGTCCGGCAAGGAAGGTGAGGTGATGCGGATTCTCGATTGGTACGTTCTGGGCCAGTTTCTGCGCGTGTTCGTGATCTGTTTCTTGAGCCTCACCGGGCTGTACATCGTCTTCGACGCATTCACGAATCTCGAGGAGTTTCTCCGTTGTGTCAACGAGGAGCGGAGCTTGTTGGAGTTGATGGGGGCCCACTATGGCTATCAGTCGATTCTCTTCTTCGATCGAATCAGCGGCCTGTTGACGCTCACCGCCGGCATGTTTACCGTCGCCTGGCTTCAGCGGCACAACGAACTGACGGCACTGATGGCCGCGGGAATCTCTCGCGTGCGGGTGGTGGTTCCGGTACTGATCGCGGCGGCGAGTCTCAGCGGGCTGGCGGCGGCCAATCGCGAATTGGTCATCCCCCGCTTCAAGGAGGAATTGTCTCGGCGGCCGTCCGATCTGGTCGGCAGCACGGGCCAGGAACTCAAACCGACCTACGACTTTCAGACCGACGTATTGATCCGCGGGAAGGCGACTTACGCCGATCGGAAGCGGATCGAGAAACCGGAATTCCGGCTCCCGCCGATTCTGCAGGACTACGGCAAGCATCTGGTGGCCGAAAACGCTTACTATCACCCCCCTACCGAAGACCGTCCGGGGGGCTACTTGATGGAAGAGGTCCGACAGCCGGAGGGCCTCGATTCCAGCGCCACGTTGACGCTCGACGGCCAGCCGGTCGTGATTACCGCCGGCGATGCGCCCGGATGGCTTGAGCCGGGCCAGTGCTTTCTGGTCAGCGAGATCACGTTCGACCAGTTGACCGGAGGACAAGCCTTGCGGCAGTTTTCCTCGACCGCGCAATTGATTGCCGGACTGCAAAATCCGAGCCTCGATTTCGGTGCCGACGTGCGGGTGGCCATCCACAGCCGGTTCGTGCAACCGTTTCTCGATGTCCTGCTGCTGCTGTTGGGCCTGCCGATGATCCTCAGCCGGTCCGATCGCAACGTGTTCGTGGCGACCGGCATCTGCGGCCTGGTGGTGACCGTGTTCATGCTCGTGGTTCTGTCGCTGCAGCAGGCCGGATCGCACGGCCTGATCACTCCGGCGCTGGCGGCCTGGGCACCGCTGCTGTTCTTCGTGCCCGTGGCGGTGGAGTCGGCCGATTCGATGTGGCGTTAGCATCCCGTGAACCCGGGCGTTCCCACGCGCCGAAGCGTGGGAACGAGAGGATGCCGAGTCAACACGCTATCGGTTGATACCCAGGAAGAATTGGAAGTTCTCGATCTGGTCGCCGTCTTCCAGAGCAATGGGAAAGGCGAAATCCAGGGCAATCGGCGCCGGGCTCATACGCGGAACCGAGATCCGCAATCCGAACCCGGGCGCGACGCGGAAGTCGTCGCCGTCGATGTTGAGCGTTTCTTCCACGGTACCGGCGTCACAGAAAACCACGGCGCGCAGGTTGTCGTCGGCCGTGATGGGGACCGAGTACTCGGCCGAAAAGAGCAAGCGGAGGTGCCCGCCAACAGCCACGCCCATGTTGCGAGGTGAGGCACCGCGGAAGTCAAAGCCGCGAATCGTCGAGAAACCGCCGGCGAAGTAGTGATCGTAAATGGGCGTGTCGTCGCCGGTCCAGGCGAACCGTGCCGACATACTCAACACATGCCGGCCGGATCGGTCGGCACGCTGGCGGAACCAGAAATACTTCCGCATGTCGACCTCGAACCGCGGATACATGTACGACCCGACCACCTGCTCGAACGAGAAGTCGAGAAGATGGCCGCTGGTGGCCAGAAAGGGGTTGTCCCGGGTGTCGTGTCTCAATTGTCCTTTGAAACCCAGGAGGGTGGAATCGCCGACGACTTCGGCCAATTCGGGCGGCGTCGGCACGATCGGATCGTTGACATTGATCTTTGCCCCGCGGAAGCTCAACGTTCCGGTCAGATCGGGTGCGAAACGATATCCCAGCCCGACCGTTCCGCCCGTTCGCTGTTCATCCCACTCGCGATAGCGCCGGTCGTAGAAGAAGCCGCTGACGCTAAAATCGATGTGCGATTGCAGGAAGTACGGCTCGAAGAGATAGGGATCGCCGTAACTGACCATGTACCGTTGCACTTCCGTGCCGGGCGCCGCTTCGAAGCGGAATCGCTTGCCACCGCCGCGCCAGGCGCAGCCGGTGCGGAGGTCTTCGAAGCTGCGGGGATAGCGGAACAAGTCGAAGTTGTGCTCGTCGACGATAAACGAACCGACCAACCCGGCGTCGGAGTTGATTCCCACGCCGAACATCAACCGGCCGGTTTCCGTCTCTTCCCCCATGGGGTTGAGGCCGATGTACCGGGAGTTTTCGTCGGTCTTCAGGGCATCGGCAAACACGCTGTTGTCGAACATGCCTTCGCTGCCGGGTGGCATTCTCCGCGGCAGTTCGGCCGTGGCCCCAACGCCGCCCGAGGCCGGATCGGTCCAGGGGATCGACGGTTGGGCCGGTGGCAGCGAGGACGGAGGCGGCGTGAAGCTGGGTACGGGTGCCGGCGCGACGGACGTCTGGCCCGCCTGTGGTGTGTACTGACCGCGAATCGTCCGCGCGACCGGCGGCTGACCGATTCGGTACGTTGGTCGAGGATACGCGTTGGGCGCCGATGGCGCCGGACGCGGCGCGTGGGGCGGACGAGCCATCTGCCGCACCGGTGGCGCGGAGGGCGGCCGATCGGCCCATTGGCCGGACAGCGTCAGATCGAGCTGTCCATACCGCGGACCCGTGGTCCGGGGATCCGGACTCTGCCCGCGAACCTCGGCGGACCCGTCGCGACGTCTGGCCGTCAGGGTGGCTTCCTCTTGGAGGTTCGGGCGATCAAAGGTGATTTGCGGCAGGCTGCCTCGGTCGGGAGCCGTATTGAACAATCGTGAGGACTGAAGTCGCCGCTCGTCGGCCCGAAGTTTCCGCACGTCGACCAGATCGCCCGGGCGAAGGGACAGGCGGTTCAAAATAGTGTCGATGCGCGTGTGGGGATAGCTTCCCTTGATCGACACGTTGATGCGCCCCACGCGGTACGGATCGCCTTCCTTGATTCCGATCACGAGGTCGAGCATTCCCGGCTCGTCGGTTTCCGGATCGAGGTAACGCAAATCGGCGTTGACGTCGGCGAAGACGTGGCCGATCGTTCCATACTTGTTGCGAATGGCCTCCACGGCCGTGGTTACCTCGGCCTGATTGAAGTAGTCGCCGGGTGTCAGATCGACTTTGGACGCCAGTTCGGCCGTCGCAAACCTCTTGTTGCCCGCGAAAAGTACGTTGCGAATCCGGTAGCGAAGCCCCTCGTGAATGACGAACGTCAGCGTAAGCCACTCCTGGTTGCGGTCGAACTGCAACTCGCGGCTGACTTTGGCGTCGCGAAACCCGAGACTACGGTAATACGCCGTAATTCGCTTGACGTCCTCTTCGATGATTTTCGGGTGGACCTCGCCGCCGAAAAGCCAAAGGATGCCGGGCGTCGACTCGATCTGTGTCTTCAGACGTTCGTCGGAAGCGATCGTGTTGCCGACGAAATTGGTCCACCAGATCTTCTGCTTGGGCCCCTCGTTGATGAGAAACCGGACATCCCGATCCGATGGCTTGTTGCCCTCCAGGATCGTCACCCGAACCTTGTTGAACCCCTTGCTGAGGTAGAAAGTTTCGATCTTCTTCTTGGCCTCTTCGACGGCATACGGGTCGACGGCATGGCCGGCCTCCAGTTGCGTCTCCTTGGCCAGTTGGTCGGCAGAGACGCTCTCGGCACCGAGATACTCGATGGTCCTTACCCGGGGACGCTGAAGTAGTTCGAAAATGACCACCCGGCCGCCCGCGACTTGCTGGTACGACACCTTCACGTCGAGAAACATGCCCGTCTGGTTCAACCGCCGCACGTCTTCTTCAATCACGTTGGTATCGAACGGACGCCCCGCGCGTGTGTGGATGTTGGGTATGACGCGGCGGGTCAGGAGCTTCTCGTTGACGATGATGCGCACCTGGACCACCTGCTCGGCCTGGGAACCGTCCGGTGCCTG
>JABMRP010000018.1 GCA_013202535.1 Planctomycetota bacterium | reverse complement strand
GCGGTGCGCTGAACCAGGGCGCCGAGGTACATCGTCAGCAGGATCGTGACGGCAAACCCCGCCAAGAACACCGCCTCGGGGAGCCACGCCCTCTTCTCGGCCAGATAGGTCTCGGTCGGATGGCAATAGATCGACCATTGGCAGTCGGGCAGGTCCAATTCGAGCGCGTAGAACGTGTCGTCGGATGCCACGTGGGAAGGATCCGAAAGCCCGACAAACGATGGATCGTGCGAGAGGCAGGGCCGGGCGTACAGGAGTTTCCCGCTGTCGGGGTCCGACTGGTCAAGAACGTAAACGTCGAACCCGACCGGTTCCGATCCCAAGACACGATCCACGGTCGCTTGGATTCGGAATACTCCCAACACGACACCCTTGAGATCGTCGCCGGGTTGCTCGGGGGTGTCGTCGGGTAATTCGGGGGGAGGGTCCGTCGGCTTTCGAAAGACGGGTGCCACGGCGACCCAACCGCTCGGATCGTCTTCGTCTTGCCCCAGGCAAAAACCCGCCGTGGCCGAAAGCTTGCCCCTCTTTCGGGCCAGCGATAGCGCTTTCATGCAGGAGGAATCCGACGCCAGATCGAAGTCCGCCTCCAGCACGTCGCAAGTGGAGGGCTCGATGAATGCAACGCGAAAGGACTCTTTCTCCGCGCCGGACGAGTCGGGATTTGTTTCCCGCGGCGCCCATGCCAGCGCCTGGATATCGGCGTGCCCTTTCCTGAGTTGCTCGGTGAAGGCCTTGAATTCCTGCTTCTCGACCGCCTCGGAACCATCGTAGAACGCTCGCAACGCGCGCACCACGCCGCGACTGGCGTAGAGTTCGCCGCGGATTCGCGCCACACGCTGTTCGGCATCCAGATGGAATTGGGCATCGACCAGATGCCGGTCTCGCTCGAGCAGCGTGCGGTACGCCAGCACTGAGACGGCACACCCAGTCAAGCCAACGACCGCCAGCAGAAGGCGTCGGGAACGGAATGACTCTCTTCCCTCACGGCTTACCATTGCACCATTCCACGAAACCGCCGGCTCGCAGGTCAATAGACACTTGCCACCATAGTTCTAGCCTCCGGCTCATACAACCCCCCCACCATAGCGGCACGACAGGCCGAGGACCCATCTTCAGTTTTCTCACCCGTACGTGTATCCTTCAGCAGGAGCCCGTCCGTTGTGCGACATCACCTGCCGTGATCTGCCATGCCCGCCGAAAATGCCACTGCCCTAGTCCTGCGAGCGATCGATTTTAGCGAGACGAGCCTGATCGTGACTCTCTTCACGCGGGAGCATGGAAAGCTGGGGGCTCTGGCGAAAGGGGCGAAGCGGCTTAAGAATCCCTTCGACTCTGCTCTTGACCTACTGACCCTTTGTCGAATAGTCTTCCTCCGCAAGTCGTCCGGCGCCCTGGATCTCGTGACGGAAGCGAAGCTGATTCGCCGCTTCCGCCCCCCGGGGAAGGAACTGGCCTGTTTGTACGCGGCGTACTATGTGGCCGAACTGCTGGACGGACTGACCGACCACTACGACCCTCATCCGGAACTATTCGATTTGGCTGATACGGTGCTGTCCGCCTTGGCGGCAGGAGAGCCGGTCGGCCGCTGGATTCTGCGTTTTGAGCTGGTGGCTTTGCGGCACGTAGGCCACCTTCCATCGCTGGAAATATGTGCCGAGTGCGGCAAGGAGGTGCGACCGAGCGGTCGCGTGGCGTTCGGTTTGCTCGACGGAGGCGTGTTGTGCCACGCGTGTCGCCGAGGCAAGAGACAAGTCGTGTCGGCCACCCCGGGCGCACTGCGCGTGATGGCGCAACTGGCCGATCCGGCGAGTCGAACGTGGCATCGCCTGGAGTTGGATCGGCGTACCTCGGGAGAGATTCGCGGTATGGCAAATCGTTACCTGGCCAACTTGCTCGGACGCCGTCCCCGCATGCACGAGTACCTGGGAGTGTTTGTTTGACGGTTCGTTTCGCACGATCGTCGCGTCGGACAAGAGACCGCAAAACCGATCGAGGACAAGGATGTCCGGAATGTCAACCCGAGGACGGCCGCTGCTGGTCGTGATTGCCTGCCTGCTGGGGGCCGGCGGCTGTCATGGCCTCAGGACGCCTCCGTCGGCCGATCCGGCGATGGAAGATCCGGCATCGGGCGTCGTTGCGGCGTCGGCTACCGAACCGCTTTCGACGGAATCGAATCGTTTTTCCTCCGTGCGTCACGCCGATTTTGAATCCCTCTACGACGACAGCCTCGCAGGCCCGGGGAAAGAAGCCGAGTTTGACGCGCTGTCGTGGGATTGGATCGATCCCGCGAAAGTGCATCTTCAGATCAAGACACTCATCGGCTACGGACCGAACGAGCACGTTGCCCGGGCGCTGTTCGATGAGGGCGAGGAATTGTATCGTCGCAAGCAATACGACGCGGCGGCCAAGAACTTCGCGGCGGCTGCCGACCGGTGGTCGCATTCGCTGCTGGAAGAAGATGCGATGTTTCTGCTCGCCGAGTCGCTGTTCTTCGCCGACCACTATTCCAAGGCGTTTGACGCGTACGACCAACTGCTGCAGAAGCATGGAAATTCCCGGCACTTGGACACGGTGGCCGCCCGGCTGTTTGCCATCGGCCGCTATTGGGATCAGTTGGACGCCCACAACCCCCATTGGCCGGTGACTCCCAACCTGACCGACTCCGAGCGCCCGTGGTTCGACACCTTCGGCAACGCGATGAAGGCATACGATCTGGTCTGGGTCAACGATCCGACCGGGCCGCTGGCCGACGACGCCGTGATGGCCGCCGGCGGGGCCTATCTGTCCCGTGGGCGTTATGTCGACGCCGCCTACTTCTACGACATGTTGCGTACCGCTCACCCCAAGAGCGAGCATCAGGTCGAAGCCCATCTTCTGGCCGTGGGATCCAAGCTGGAAGCCTATCAAGGGCCCGGCTACGATGGAGCCATACTCAACGAAGCGGGCGAGATTGCCCAACAAGCGCTGATCCAGTTTCCGGATCAATTGGGTCCCCAGCGCGATCGGCTCTTACAGACACGGGCTCGGATCGCCGACGGCAAGGCGGCCCGGGACTGGGAAATCGCCCATTATTACGACAAGACCAAACACTACGGTGCCGCGCGCTACTACTATCGCCTCATCATGCACGATCATCCCCGCAGCCGATACGCCGAGAGGGCTCAAGCGAGGTTGGAGGAGATTCACGGCAAACCGGACGATCCGCCGGATCGGTTTCGATGGCTGGTCGAACTCTTCCCGTCGGACGAATGAGCATGGCGAAAGCGGAAAGCGGAAAGCCGAAAGCGGATGGCCGAGAGGGCAGTGGAAGCTCCATGGTTTTGAATTCCATGAACCCATCGAATACGTCCGCCGCCCTGTGGCGCTGTCTGGGGGCGGGCGTTCTCCTGGCCGTGTGTTTGCTATCCGTCGGCGGGTGCGCCGGTTATCAGATTGGCAACCAGTGCTTGTATCCCGAGCAAGTCCACACCGTCTACGTGCCGATGTTCGAGTCGAACAGCTTCCGCCGCAATCTGGGAGAACGGCTGACCGAAGCGGTGATGAAGGAAATCGAACGGGTCACGCCTTACAAGGTGGTCGGTTCGTCGGCCGAAGCGGACAGCATTCTCTCCGGAAGGATCACCGGCGAGAGAAAACGCGTCCTCGTCGAGGATCGCTTCGACGATCCCCGCGAGGTGGAGGTCAATTTCAACGTTCGGGTTCGTTGGATCGATCGCCGGGGACGCTCGCTGTGTGACGACGCGGCGATTCCCCTGGATCAGGCCGTCACCGACCTGGGTGGCCACGCCAGCTTTGTTCCGGAAGTGGGCCAATCGGTGGCCACCGCCCAGCAACAGGCCATCGAGCGCATCGCCGCGCAGATCGTCTCGATGATGGAAAAACCGTGGTAGGCGCGCACGCGCGACGGATCCCTGCGGAGAGAATCCTAGGGCGCTGTCGGCTTCGGTAAGAATCGGTCGAACCAGCGATAGGCTTCCTCCCGCACGTCGGGCGGAAAATCGTGGCCGGCGTCCGGGTATTTCACCACAAGGCGATCGCCCGCGCCAAAGAGCCGGTAGACCTTGCCCGCCTCGGCTTCGGCCTTCTTCACACCCGACGCGGCGAAATTGCCGTCTCCCAGCGGCGAGTTCGAGAAGAACGGCCGGGGGGCCAACGCCGCGACGATTTCCGCGAAATCGAACGGCACCCGAT
>JABMRP010001077.1 GCA_013202535.1 Planctomycetota bacterium | reverse complement strand
GGCCGCGTGGCTGGTCATGCCGCCGCGGGCGGTGAGAATACCTTCGGCGGCTCGCATCCCCTCGACGTCCTCGGGGTTGGTCTCTTCACGCACCAGGATGACCGTCTTGCCCTCGCGGCCCCACTGGACGGCCGTTTCGGAGGTGAAGACGATCTGCCCACGGGCGCCGCCGGGACCGGCCGGCAAACCGGAAACGATCGCTTCGGCTTTCTTCTCGGCGGCCGGATCGACGATCGGGTGCAACAGCTCGTCCAACTGCTCGGGTTGTACCCGCATGACGGCCGTCTTCTCGTCGATCAGCCCTTCGGACAACATGTCCATGGCCATGTTCAAGGCCGCGGTACCGGTCCGCTTGCCGCTGCGGCACTGCAACATGTAGAGCTTACCCTCTTGAATGGTAAACTCGATGTCCTGCATGTCGGCGTAGTGCTTCTCGAGACTGTTGCGAATGTCGACCAGTTCCTTGTAGGAGTCGGCCCATTCGGCTTGCAGCGATTGCAGGTGCTCGTTCTGCTCGTTCTTGGTCTCTTCGTTCAACGGGCTGGGGGTGCGGATGCCGGCTACCACGTCTTCGCCCTGGGCGTCGATCAGCCATTCGCCGTAGAACTTGTTGTCGCCGGTGGCCGGGTTGCGGGTGAAGGCCACGCCGGTCGCCGACGTTTTGCCCATGTTCCCAAAGACCATGCTCTGGACGTTACAGGCGGTTCCCCACTCGCCGGGGATGTTTTCGATCCGGCGATACGAGATGGCCCGCTTGCCGTTCCAGCTCTTGAACACCGCGCCGGTGGCGCCCCAAAGTTGGTCTTCGGCGTCGTCGGGGAACGGCTTGCCCAGAACCTCTTGCACCTTGGCCTTGTATTGCTCGCAGAGGGATTTGAGGTCCGCGGCGGTCAGATCGGTATCCGACTTGTAGCCTTTGGCTTCCTTGACCGCGTCCATCAGTTGCTCCAACTGACCGCGGATGCCCTGGCCTTCCTCGGGCTCGATGTCTTCGGATTTCTCCATCACCACGTCGCTGTACATGGTGATCAGCCGGCGGTAGGCGTCGTAAACAAACCGCTCGTTGCCCGACTTCTTGATCAGGCCCGGGATCGTGGCCGAGCAGAGGCCGACGTTGAGCACGGTTTCCATCATGCCGGGCATCGACTGGCGGGCGCCACTGCGGCAGGAGAGCAGCAGCGGATTGTCGGCGTCGCCGAACTTCATGCCCATGGCTTCTTCAGTCTGGGCCAGCGCCACGGCCGCCTCGGCCTTGAGCGAATCGGTGAACTGGTTGCCTTCCTTGAGGTAGACATCACAGTATTCGGTGGTGATGGTGAACCCGGAGGGGACGGGCATTCCCAGCTTGGCCATTTCGGCCAGATTGGCGCCCTTGCCGCCCAGGGTGTTCTTCATCGCGGCGTTGCCGTCGGTCCCTTTCGGACCAAAGAAATAGACGTACTTTTCAGCCATGGCTTGTTCCTTCGTGACCTCCAAACGGATGGGTCAAAACAGGGGGAGAGTAAGAAATCGGTTTCGTTGTGTATTGGAAGGCATCCCCGTCATGGGGGGGCGAGAAAGCCGGCCTCAGTATCGGTCGAGGCAAATCCATTGACCGCGGGGTTCGTCGAGAATCGCCGCTGTCGGGACGCCTCCGACAGAGACAGCCCATTTCGTCCAAAATGAAACGCGCCAGTCTATCAGCGGGAAGATTGACCGTCAAGGATACCCCTGTCGGGTGGGAACGGCAGCCCGGCTTTACACCGATCGGGCCACTGGTGGTGGAAACCCCTGGCCGTTGGGGTACACTAGTACCGCAACGCTCGGTTGTCCTAGTTGACCGGTTAGCCGGCGGGCCTGCCCGCCGTTGGAATACGGGAAAATCACTGGCACTTCAACGGCGGGCAGGCCCGTCGGCTAACCGACATTACTTGCAATTGCCTGATGAGGAGAGGAACCGATCCATGCGTTATCTGACTCAACATATTGTTGCACTCGTGGGGCGAATTCTGATCAGCGCCCTTTTTCTCGGCGCCGGGATCAACCACGTCATGAACTGGCAGGCCGGCATCGACCTCATCGTCGCCAAGGGTCTGCCCGTACCCCATGTGCTGCTGGCACTGGCCCTGGTGGCATTGTTTGGCGGCGGACTTTCGATCCTCACCGGCTTTCGCGTCCGATGGGGGGCCATCGGCCTGATCGTCTTCCTGGCCGTCGCCACGTTCCTGTTTGATGATTTCTGGAACGTCTCGGAAAGCACCCAGCGATTTAACGAAGCGATGAACTGCATGAAGAACGTCAGCCTGATGGGCGGGCTGTTGATGATCGTGGCCTACGGCGCCGGACCGCTGAGCATCGATCCGTTTCTGCGGCGGACTCCGATCGACGGGTATTGAGCGACTCGATGGACGATTTTCGCCCGCCCGACGCACCGATGCCGGCCACGCCGCGACTTGCGGCGCTGGGGGCCGTAGTCTTCGAGGGCAGCCTGGGCGTCGTGGCGCTGTTGTTGGGCTGGCTGTTCGGACTGCCCGCGGCGGGCCGGATTCCGCCGACATTTTCGGCCCTTGGGTTGGGTGCCTTGGCCGCGCTGCCGCTGCTGGTGCTCTTCTTCGGGTGCGTACACTGTCCCTGGAAGCCGTTTCGACGGCTGCTGCGGGTGGTCCGCGAGTTGATCGTTCCGCTGCTTCGCGGATGCACGGTACTCGAACTCGCGGCCATTGCCATCGCTGCCGGCGTGGGCGAGGAGATGCTCTTTCGCGCGATCCTCCAAGAGGTCGCCGCCGGATCGGTCGAAGGTCCGGCCGGTCCCTGGGTCGGTCTGGTGGCGGCCAGCCTGATTTTCGGGCTGGTCCACCTCGTCACCCCGACGTACGGCATTCTGGCCACGCTGATCGGGGGCTACCTCGGCTGGCTGTGGATGACGACCGGCATTCTGATGGTGCCGGTGACCGCCCATGCGGTCTATGATTTCGTGGGCCTGGTGTACCTGATGCGAGTTGTCGACCGGAGGGGAGCCCAAGAGATTGACCGGAGGGGAGCCCAGGAGATTGACCGGAGGGGAGCCCAGGAGATTGATCGCCGGGGAGCGCAAAAGGTTGACACCGAAACGGATTAGGTCGACAATAGCGTGCGCTGCAAGTCCTATCCAGTCGCCACGCCGTCGCCGGCCATTGGCCCGGCAGCGCCGGCGCGCTGATCCTCCGACGTTCTGTCCCGAGAAAGAGGTCGAGGCATGCCGATCAACGTCACCTGCAAATGTGGCCAGAAGTTTAATGCCAAGGATGCCCTGGCCGGGAAACAGGTCAAATGCCCCGTCTGCAAGGAACCGCTGACGATCCCCGCCGCCGAGAAGCGCGCCGCGGAAGAGCCGGCCGCCGAGAAACCGGCTCCGATCCCGACGCCTGCCTCGGACGCCGCCGACGACCTGTTCGGCATGGCCGAGGACGACGGGCCGGTTGCCGAGATGTCGATTCCCGTCACGACCGAGGACGTCGAGCTCCCCGACGAGAAACCGAAGAAGAGGAGCCGCTACGCACCGGAGCCGGAAGACGACTTCGGTTTCAAGGAGGAAGAGGAGGAAACCGACGGCAACGAGGAAGAGGAAGAGGAAGAAGCGCCCGCCACGGTCGCCGCATGGCGCAACTGGAAGGAGTGGCCCCGGTGGGCGCGGATCACGATCCCGACGGTTGGCCTGTTAGTCGTGGCGGCGGCGATCTACTTTCTCTATTCGGGAGACAACAAGAAACCGCGGAGAGGCGGGCCGATTGCGGGAGCGCCGCAACAGAAGCCCGGCACCGGTCCCGCGAAGCCGAGCGACGGCCAGGAAGAGCAGACACCGAAGGATACCGACGGCGAGAACACGGCGCCGACCGACAATGGAGATCCGACCAAACCGGGCGAAGAGACGACGCCTCCGGGGGGCACCGAGCCGGGAACTCCGGCCACGACTCCCGGCGAGACTCCGGCCACGCCCGGCTCCGGCACGCCGGCCGAAAAGCCACCGGTGAAGCCAACGCCCGAGGAGTCACCTCTGCCCCAGTGGAGCGATCCTATCGCCCTGACGTCCCCCGACGTGCCGATCGTATTCGCGCCCGGATCGGGGACTTCGCGCCGCAGATCGCGAACCACCGTTACCCGACCCGGCACTTCCTCCCGTTCCCGTACGTCGGTTGCCGGCCTGAGCGAGTTCGTGGCCGTGGGCAGTACCGTCTTTGATCTGGCCACCGGCGAGAAGGTGGGCAAGATCGAAGGGCAGGCGGAATTCGAGCCCACGCACCGCGCGTTGAGCGCCGACGGATTGCTGTTTGCCGTGGCCTATCTGAAGAAAACCAGAGCGGTCAGCGGCGCGGTATCCACGGAGTCGCTGGTGGATATCATCGACTGCGAAGAAGGGGAGTTGCTCAAAACACTGGAACTCTCCTCCAAGAGCGCCTCGGGGCGCCCGGTGCCGTTACGCATGTCCTTCATGCGGTTCCTCGGTTCCGACCGGTTGCTCTGCGCCGGGAGGCAGGGGGTCGCGCCCGCGGTGACGATCTGGGATATCGAAACGGGCGAACTCGACGAGGGTTTTCAGAGCGAGGAATTCGACCGCCACACGGTCGCCATTTCACCCGACGGCAAGCACCTCGCCACGGTCATTTCGACGCAAGTGATGGTCTACGATATGGGGCAAGGCAAGGAAGTGGGACCGATGCCGATGCCCGAGGGCCGCTCCCGAGCGCCCTTCTTGAACTGCCGGGGCGCCGCGTACTCACCCGACGGGAAGGAACTGGCGGTCCTGATCCCGGTCAAGGATTCCCACCGCATCATCTGCTGGGGCGGGCAGGGAAAGGACCTGGAGGTCGTCTTCGATCAGACCTTCGAAACTCCTCTGCCGGGTGACGGCTCCGAGGAAGCGCAAATCCAGTGGACGCCCGAGGCAAGCGGCTGGCTGGTATGCGGCCGCCACGTCGTCGACCGCGAGACGAAGCGGGTCGTCTGGATGCGCACCGGCGGCAGCACGATCGGCGGCACGCCTCGGTTCATTGCTCCCATGGCCGTCTGCGTCGGCGGCGAGACGTCGGAGGGCCCGTGCCTGGCGCCGGCGGAGGTCCCCATGGAAGGGATCTTCGCGGCGATCGAGGTCATGGAGTCGGACGGCGAAGTGGTGCTCCGGCCGGGTGACAGCGTCAGCCTGAAGGTCGAGGTCGTCGGCGAGGTCAAACGTGCCGGCAGTGAGGCCAAGGTCCACGTCACCCAGCGATTGACCGAACTTCTGGCAGCCAACGAGATCGAAGTGGCCGAGGGTCAACCGCTCTTGCTGGAGGCGCGCTATTGGGAGCGCG
>JABMRP010001076.1 GCA_013202535.1 Planctomycetota bacterium | reverse complement strand
TTCAGCTTGTTCTTGGCCAAGACCTCCTTCAGCCCGTCGGGCCCGAGCCGATTGAGTACGTCGTCCAGATGCGGGCAGCCGGCGTGGGCCGACCAGATGTCGATCGCCTCGAATCCCAGCGCGGCGATCCGCTCACACGCCTTCTCGATCGGCAGCGAAGCGAAATTGATCGACGAGCAGGAGAGTTTCATCGGCCAGCGTCCCTCGGCCGCCCGGGCGCTACCGGGCCCCGTCATCAGGCTACCAGCGGCCATCGCGGCTGCTGTCGTGGCGGCGGTCTTGGCGAGAAACTCGCGGCGGTCGATCGAGCCGGCGGAACGATTCCGAGGGTTGTGCATGATTTGCGTTTCCTTCTGGGAATTGGAGGGCCATCGTACGGAGTCTTCAGACAAAGCCTAGGCTAGCACCCCACCGCTGGCGAATCAAGCTTTCCTCCGCTTTCTTGCCCGTTCCGGCCGCTTGAGGACCTCCCCACCGAGAAGCTATACTGACGAGGATACTTAGCCGCACTTTCCGAGGGAATCATGTCGAATATCACGGTCGAGGCAGTTGCCGAAGCGGGGGTCGTCGGTGCCGGCGGGGCCGGGTTCCCTACCCATGTGAAGTTGGCGGCCGAGGCCGATACCGTCCTGATCAACGCCGCCGAATGCGAGCCGCTGCTGCACAAAGACAAAGAGGTGCTCCGCGAGTACGCCGACGCCGTACTCGCTGGGCTGGCCGCGGCGATGCAGTTGGTCGGCGCCCCGCGAGGAATCGTCGGCATCAAGGAGAAGTACCAGGACGTTATCGATCTGCTCCGCCCGAAGCTACCCGGCGGGGTGGAAATCTGCCCCCTGCGCGACGCCTATCCGGCCGGCGACGAGTTTATCCTCGTCTACGACGCCCTGGGGCGCGTGATTCCGCCGGGAGGGATTCCGCTGCACGTCGGTGCGGTGGTGATGAACGTGGAAACGGCGATGAACGTCGCCCTGGCGCCCGAGGGACCGGTCACCGAGAAATATCTAACGGTGGCCGGAGCCGTGGCCGAGCCGGTTACTCTGCGCGTGCCGGTGGGCGTGACGCTGGCCCAATGCGTGGCGGCCGCCGGAGGACCGACGGTCGACGATCCGAACTACATCGTCGGCGGCGTGATGATGGGCTCGCTGGAAGACAACCACGACGCGCTGGTCGACAAGACCACCGGCGGCGTCATCGTGCTGCCGGGCGACCACATCGTGGTCCGGCGTCGGCGACAGGATTGGCAGCAGATCGTACGCATCGGCCGCAGCGCCTGCGACCAGTGTAGCTTCTGCACCGAACTATGTCCGCGATGGCTGTTGGGCCATCCGATCGAACCGCACGCGGCGATGCGCAGCCTCCAGTTCAATCTGGTCGGCGAGGCCAACGTGATCGGCACGGCCTACTGCTGCGAGTGCAACTTGTGCAGCCTTTACTCGTGTCCCGAGGATCTCGATCCGAAGAACGTCTGCACGCAGAACAAGCGCCGGCTGGCAGCCGAGAAGCGCCGCTGGGAGGACCCGCCCTTCAATCCCCGGCGCCCGGAACTGCATCTGGCCAACCGCAAGGCGCCCATGTCGCGGCTGATCCAGAAACTGGGCTTGCAGGGATTTCGCAACGTCGGCCCGCTACGCAGCGATCTGCTGGCCGCCGACCGGGTAGGCATCGCCCTGAAGCAGCACCTCGGGGCGCCTTGCGAATCGACCGTGCGGCAAGGCGATCGCGTGACCAAGGGGCAAGTGGTCGGTCGTCCGCCGGTAACCGACGGCAAGCCGGCACTCGGCGCTCCAGTCCATGCGTCGATCGACGGCGTGGTGACCGAAGTGGCCGACGGAATTGTTTGGATCAATCGGTAATTACGACAAGAACGAATGTTTAGCCCCGGCACTTGTGCCCGGCGTTGAAAAAGGACCCCCCATGACCAGCCCACGATCGATCGGCGCGGTGGAATTCTCCAGCGTCGGTATCGGCTATCAAACCCAGGACGAGATGCTCAAGGCCGCTTCGGTCGAGGTGTTGATCGCGCGGACCATTTGCTCGGGCAAGTACCTCGTCGTAGTGGGCGGATCGGTCAGCGACGTCGAGGCGGCCGTGCAAACCGGCCTGGGCGCCGCCGACGAAGCAATCATCGACCACCTGGTCATCCCCAACGTCCACGAATCGGTCTTCCCCGCCCTGGGGCAATCGGTCGTGGTGGGTCCAGAGCAAGCCGGCGCGCTGGGCGTGGTCGAGACTTTCAGCGGCACCAGCGTCATCGCCGCCGCCGACGCCGCGGTGAAAGCCGCCCGAGTGACCCTCTTCCGCATCCACGTCGCCATGGCCCTGGGCGGAAAAGGCCTCTGCCTGATGACCGGCACCGTAGCCGATGTGCGAGCCGGCGTACAAGTGGCCGCCGAAGAAGCCCGAAAGCGTGGGCTGCTGGTCTCCGAGGTCGTTATCCCGCGGCCGAGCAAGGAGTTGTTTGGGGATTATCTGTAGGGGAGAACGGCGGGGCGAGCAGTGGCGGGTCATTCTTGCCCCGAAGGGGCCGAAACATACCAGCCCAGGGCAACGCCCTGGGTGCTGTGGGAAAGCACGGTCGACGCCCTGAAAGGGCAAAACAACGGCTCATCCCAAAAGTGCGTACATGGCTCGATGGAGGGCCGGTGTTCTTGGGTTGATGGCTCGTCTGAACGAAGCGTACCTGGTTGCCACTGCCGGGAAGTACCGGTGCCT
>JABMRP010001075.1 GCA_013202535.1 Planctomycetota bacterium | reverse complement strand
GTTCCGCGCCACGCGCCTTGTTCAATTGCCCCAGGATGCCCGTCAACCCGTAGCGAACGCCCCCGGAAATGATCTCGTCGTGGTCGTACATCATCGCGTTGAGCTGCATGTTCAGCTCGCATCCGTCGTCGGTAATCCTCGGCCACACGACCAGGTCGCGCCCTTGGATCCCGTCAAAATAGCTCATCGCCGTTTCACCGGTGAAGTTCACCATGTTCATCAGGGAGACATCCTTGGGCAGCGCGGCGTCGAGCGCGCGGAGCTGGCCGCCGCGGAAGATCAACTCCACCCCGAGCTTTGCTGCCGGATAACGTGCTTTGATCCGGCGCATGAGCTTGTCGGCCGCGGCGATGTCGGCAAGATCGAGGTCGGCCAGACCGAGGCCCATGGCGGCCTGCGACTTCGGCGGGAGCAGCGGGTGCAGATGGCGATAGTCGCGGACAAGTGCCTGGACCTGCGGGTCATCCGCCGCGATGCCGTGCACTGGCCGGGTTCCCCCAAGGAGTTCCGATCCGCTGACGACCCAATAGCGGTCCGCCTCCGGATAGCTTTCAATCATGCTTCGCACAGCGGCCTCCCAGATGTCCAGTAGGGCCGGATCGCCGGGCGAAATCGCCACGCCGCAGTAGAAACTATGTCCGCGACTGGATGCCGGCGGGACCAGGTTCAGCGGCACATAGGGAATCTCGCCCATCGTCAGCCAGACCTGGACCTTGCGCGTGTGGGCGTAGCGGACGACTTCACGGAGGAACTCGCGGGCCGTGCGGTAGGCTTCCTCCTGCGTTTGGACGTTCGCAAACTCCGGTGGACCGAGGTATCCATCTTCCGGAAAACACTCCCGGCCGACGAGCACGCTCCCGGCGGTTCCGCTAGCCCCCGGCCAGGCGACGTAGCCGGACTCTTTTCTTGCGCTGATTTCCGCCACCTTGCCGTCGTAGGAAAACTCGGCCCAAGGTCCGCCCATGCCCCAATAGAACTGGAAGACATTCATCTTCAGTTTGGCCAACTGGTCGATCTCTTGGCGCAGTTCTGCCAGGCCCATGTACCACCGAATCCCGTGCCAGCAGTGCATCCCGCGATCCTTGAACATCGGCTCCATGCGCACATCGACTGCGGGCAGCGGGAGATAGGGTTTCTGCTCGGGAATGATGTCGCCTGTGAGTTGAAATACGATCCCGAGCCGCTCCAAAAGCTCGTAGCCGGCGTACATCGTGCCGGCCTCATCGTTGCCGCCCGCCACCACCGCCAATCTGCCGTCCAGTTCGACGGTCCGAAGAATAAAGCCGTCCGGCTTGAGTCCCGCGAATCGCACGAGTTGCTTCTGCTCAGCGGCGGCCGCCAACGGATTGATCGTAGGACCGCCCAGCACGATCAGGGTTTTGTGGGGCGGGAGTGCTTCCACCGTCGCGATCGGCAGTTCCGCGCCGCTCAACTGGCGCACATAGCGTTGCACTTCGCCAGCAACCCAGCGAGAGAACGGGCCGCTTTCCTGTCCGATGACGATCGCCGCTTCCGCCTGCGCTCCCCTGGCAAGAAAGTGCTCCTGCGCCGGGACGGCATCGGCCGCCATCACGAAGGCCGGAAGAATGCCGAGCCAAACGAGACTCCACGACAACGTTTTCCGTGACATGCTTGTTGCTCCTCGCCAGCTCGCGTAGTGAGCGGTTTCCGAGTACTGATTCACCAATTCCGTATGGCTCCACGGCGTCCCGCAATGGACCCAATGACGTCGGAGATGCTACGGCGCCGCCGCGCGCCAGAGGTGATCGTAGGGGCCGATCTCATCCAGCGGGATCGGCGCCGCGAGGATGCCTCCCAGACGCCGATCGCGTGCGATTGCCTCGGCGTCCGCCATGGCGCGCTCGTCGAACTCGCCGTCGATCGACGCGTTGAGCGCCGCGCGCTGGATTCCGCCGTCGCGCAAGAACACTGTCCCGCAGCGCACGAACACGTTGCGCGTCACCCAGTTGATGTCAGCGTCGTCGGCCAGCCTCGCCAGTTCCGGGTAGCGGGCCGCGTACGGCGCCGCGCCGGCATCCTGCAGAAACCTCGCGATGCCCTCGCGCCAGCGATTCTCGCCCCAGCGGGAGAAGCTCAGCCCGGCGAAGCAATCGACGAACAGATTGTTGTCGACCGCGTTCTCCTTGCCGCCGTGGATCTGGACCCCGCCGAACTGGACCGCGCCGCAGCGCTCGAAGACGTTGCCGTGGACCGTCACGCCCGAAATCATGTCATCGAGGCGCACGCCCGCGGCCCCGCAGTGCGTGCCGCCGGTGATGTCGCTCCACCTGTTCCAGCGGATCACGACGCCGCGGTACAGCGGGTTCCCGAACATGTCCAGGCCGCCCTGGTCGTCGGACTCCTGGACAACGTGCCGGATCACGTTGAACTCGATCAGGTGGTCGTTGCCCTCGATGCGCATCGCCGAGGACGGGATGCGCTCGAAGCGGTTGTGCGCGATCCGGTTGCCGCAGCCGTCGAGGTGGACGGCCGGCGCGTAGGTCCGCTTCAAGCGCGCGATGTCCGCGACGGTGCAGTTCTCCACGACGTGCCCTCCGGCGGCCAGCGTCTTCCGGTCGCCGCCCGCAACGCGCGTGCCGCCGCAGCCCAGCGTGTGCATCGTGCAGCCGAACACCGTGTGCCGCCGGCCGCCCTGAACGACGATGGCGTCCCCGCCGAGGCGCCTAACCGTGCAGCCGGCGATGACGCAGTGCGCGCCACCGCGCACGTGGATCCCGTCGCCGCGCCCGTCTTCAATCGCGAGCCCGGCGAGGATGACGTGCTCCACGTTTTCCAGCTGCACAAAGGGGCGCGCCAACACGCTCACCGTTGCCACAGCTCGTGCCCAGGCACCCCCCTCCGGCGGGAGCCAGTACAGCATGCCGCTTCGGCGGTCCAGATACCACTCGCCGGGGCGGTCAAGTTCGCGCAGCACGTTGACGGCCCGGTAGCGCTGGCCCTGGCGGTAGCCGTACTGGGAGTAGGGCTTGGCGAGGGTGAAGGCGCGCGTGCTGGTGTCAATGGCGGCGACCTTCTGGAACTCCTCGTACCAGTCCCAAAACCAGTAGCCGTAGAGGCGGACGTCGGGTTCGTCGACCCAGGTGCTCGGACGATCCTCGACGTACTTGAACCTCCCATCCCGGCAGCCCTGGATCGAGCCCCAGACCGTGAAGGTATCGGCGCCCAGGATCTCGCCCCCGGCGACGAATCCCTCGTCGGGCCAGCGAGCGAGCGTCTGGGGCGCGCCATCAATGAAAAGCTCCGGCGCGCGCCGAAGGTCGGTAGCATCGCCGAAATCGCGGACGCCGAGTGCGGCGAGATCCGCCTCGCGCACGCGCTCGCGGACCGCGGGAGCGAGTTTCTCCTTGATCGCTGCGTCCGAGAGCGGCCGCCAGGAGGCGATGCGCACGCCGCCGGCCAAAACCGGCGTCTCGCCGGCGGGCGCCTGATAGACGATCGGCGCCGCGGCCGTGCCGGAATCCTCCGACGCCAGGGCGAACGTGTCGGCGGTGGGATACGTCCCGCCGTGGATGACGACCCGCACTCCACCCGCCGGCAGGGTGCCGCCGTTGCCCGCGCGCAGCTTTCGTACAGCGTTGCGCGCGCCGGCAAGCGGCGCCAGGGGCGCGGCCTCGGTGCCGCGGGCCGCATCGTCGCCGCGCGGCGCGACGTGCAGCACGAAGGCGGGCACAGGGAGCGCAGGCAGTTCCGCGCGGTGTCCGTCGCGGTCGCTGGCGGGCAGCCCCTGCGCCACGCGCGTCGCTTCCGCAATGCAGCGACGGGCCTCGTCGCGGTAGCCGTTCGGCGCGGCGGCATCCTCGGCAAGGCGCTGCCAGATGGCAATTGACTCATCGGGCGTTGCCGCCGTCCGGGCCGCGCCGAGCAGCGCCAGGGCGCGGACGTGACGTGGGGCCGCGGCGTCGTGACCGGCCGTAAAGAGAGCCTCATGCCGTTTCGCGGCGTCCGCGGCGGCGGCGGCTTCCAGCGCCGGCCATACCGATGCGGGCGGGCGCGTCGGCCCATCGGCCGCGAGCAGGACGACGGCGCTGCCCGCCCCAAGAAGGAGCAAGACGAACGCATGGCATCGGATGTGCATGGCGATCACCTTTCCTTGTTCATGCGCGGCCTGGGCATGCGGGGTGCGCCCCAAGCCGGCCCGCGCGATTTCAAGATAACCCGCCGGTGTAAGGGCCCAGCGACTTTCGGTAGTTCTCCAGTGCGGGCTCCACACCCCGCGTCAGGCAGGGATTGCCCCGCGCACAACCGCCCCGATTGCCACCCAGACAGCGTATGCCACTCACGCCGGTCGTGTCAATCGTTCGCGGACCGGGCCCGCAAGGTTCTGTTGGTGGCAAGTTGCTATAATGGGCGGCTTTGCCACAACCATCGAGCGACACCATGTGCGACGAATCTTGCCAGCAGGATCTTGAGTCACTGCCGCTGCCGAAGGATTGGACTGCGAATCTCCGACATGCGGTGTTGAACGTTATCGGGATTGTGCGTATCGCCATGCTTTCGGGCCGGGAATTCTTGATTCAAGAAGACAAACCGCACGTTGCCCAAGTCCACCGATTGGAAACCGAAGTTGCCATGCTGCGCGAGGAACTGCGAATCAACGGCGCCCGCACCAGACGCATCGATCCACACCAACGGCCGCAGTATTTGCCAACCGAACGGATGGCCATTCTGGAACTTCGCGCAATGCGTGGCTGGAGCAAGGCAGAAACGGCTCGGCGATTCTTCGTCTCCGATGACACCATCAGAGCGTGGCTTCGGCGAGCCGACGATGATTCGCTGATCCAGACCAGAACGCCGGTCAATCGATTCCCGGATTTCGTTCGCTATGTCGTCCAGCGGATCGAGCTGTTCTGTCCGACACTGGGCAAGGTGAAGATCGCCGACAAGTTGGCCAGAGCAGGCATCCATATTGGCAAGACGACCGTTCAGCGGATTCTCAAAAAGAAGCCTGCCAAGGAGCCAGAGCCATCCGACGAAACTGGCAAGCAAAGTCGCATCGTCGCGAAATACGCGGGCCACACAATGCATGCCGATCTAACGACCGTGCCGATCAGCGGCGGCGGGGAACTTCCCCTGGCGCTTTGCGTCGTGGTCACCCGCGGCGACACGGGAAGCCACCTCTTCACCGTGCACCGCGAAGAAGCCCCACTTGTCACTTGCGGACTCGCCGTCGACGAGGAGCAGGTGGCGGAAGTCTGGCCCTTGTCCGTCGGCATGGCGTACCATCTGAAGCTGCCGCGGCCGCGGCGTGCCCCCCCGGTGCCGTGGTTGTGCGTTGTCACTTCGCCCGGGCTGGCGTTGGCCGACAGGATAACCGCAATGGCCGTGGCCGACTTGGAGCGCTGCTTGGCGTGGGCGATTCTGGAGGCGGCGTAGCCCTTCGCCCCCGGCGGCCCGCAACCGTTCGAGTGCCACAGCGGGCCGTCGGGTGGCGTTCACCACCCGTTGCCACTTGGCGGGTGTCCCGACTGCAACCGGGCCCCGCCGGGCGGCCCCGTATCCGAAACCTCCCTCTTTCCCGCGAATCCCGAGGTTTAGGATACGGAGACAACTCTGGCGTCTGCGAAGTGCACGCCGGTTGGTGGCGTTGTCTCTGGTCGGGACGGCCAGATGGGGGCCTGCTGGAGTTGATCTATCTGCTCGTCGGGATACTCCTTAGCCGAGGAGAGTGATCCCGCCCCCCCGCACGTCAAACGACGCGCGGGGGTTTGGGTAATGCGTCTGACACAGTGTCAGATGCAGCGCCTATGGGGGG
>JABMRP010001074.1 GCA_013202535.1 Planctomycetota bacterium | reverse complement strand
GATTATCCGGATGATAGGGGGGGAGTAGTTGAGCCTATTCGTTTAACGCCCAGCCGGAGGCGCCGGCTGCGGTGCTGTAGCCGGCGCCTCCGGCTGGGCGTTAAACGATGGTACCGCAAGGAAAAGGCCACGAAACGTGAAAGCACGCCAGCGACCGTGAGCGCAAAGCACCAAGAAACACCCGATCACCCCGACGACGCCAAGACCGTGGCGGCGATCGACGTCGGCTCCAACTCGATCCGCATGGTCATCGCCGAGGTTCTTCCCGACGGCAAGACGGACATCGTCGAACGGCTTCAGCGGGCCGTTCGCTTGGGGCAAGATACGTTTCGCCGGGGACGATTGGGCGGCGAAACCATGCGCGCCGCGGTGACCATCTTGCGCGACTATCGCCAGCTCCTGGAGATTTACTCCGTCGAGCGAATTCGGGCGGTGGCCACCAGCGCCTGTCGCGAGGCCAGCAATGCGGACATGTTCCTCGATCGCATTCTCATGGGTACGGGAATCCAAGTCGAGGTGATTGCCACGTCGGAGGAGAGCCGGCTGACCGTCTCGGCCGTGCGACGCGAGGTGGGTAACGCCATGGGCGTCAATCGCAACGAAGCGATCATCGCCGACGTCGGCGGCGGCAGTACTTTGCTCACCCGGCTGCTGGACGGGGAAATCGCTTCCGCGCAGAGCCTCCGCCTCGGTTCGATTCGGTTGCAGGAAACCCTCTCGACCAGCGAGGAAACGCCCGAACGATCGGCCGGTCTCCTTCGCCACCACGTCGCCAACGCCGTCACGTCCGTCCAGGGCTCCCTTCCCTTGAAGCCCGTGCGGTCGTTCCTGGCCGTGGGTGGCGACGCGCGGTTCGCCGCCCGGCAAATCGGCAAACCCACCCCCTCGGCCCAGGTCGACACCATCGATCGCGACGCCTTCGACCGGCTGGTCGAGAAGTGCCGGCGGCGCAGCGCCGAAGAACTGGCCAAGCGCTACGGGCTGCCTTTTGCCGAGGCCGAAACGCTTGTCCCGGCGCTGTTGGTCTATCAGGTGCTCTTGCACCGCACGAGTGCCAAGCAGGTGATCGTCTCTCATGTGTCGATGCGAGACGGCCTGTTGTTGGATCTCGCCCGGGACGTCACCGGCCAGGAGGACGAAACGTTGCTCGCCGGGGTGATTCACTCGGCTGCGACCATCGCGGAGAAATACCGCATCGAGGGCGAACACGGCCAGACGGTCGCCGATCTTTCGGTTCGGCTCTTCGACCTGTTTCAAACGGACCACGGCTTGGGAGCCCGGCATCGGCTCTTGCTGCGGGTGGCCGCGCTGTTGCACGAAGCGGGCCGATTCGTCAGCGACCGAAACCATCATAAACACAGCGCTTACCTGCTGGGGCATTCGGAGATTTTCGGGCTCAACCGCGATGAAATCGCCATCGTCGCCCAAATCGCCCGCTATCACCGCCGAAGCGCTCCAAAACCGTCGCATTTGGACTACATGACGCTGCCGCGGGAACATCGGATTATTGTCAACAAACTTGCCGCGCTGCTTCGCGTGGCCGACGCCCTGGCCCGGGGAACCGCCAAGCAAGTCGCCGCGTTTCACCTGGCCCGTTCGGGCGACGACCTGACGGTCGGCGTACCCAATCTGGCCGACGTGCTGCTTGAACAACGGGCGATCGCCACCAAAGGGGATCTATTCGAAGACATTTACGGCGCCAGGATTCGGCTGGAAGAACGCTAATGGCAAGAATAAAGTTCACCGCACCGGAATTGTACATCAATCGGGAATTGAGCTGGTTGGAGTTCAACGATCGGGTGTTGCGGGAAGGGCTCTGTGAGGAACTGCCGCTCTTGGAGCGGTTGAAGTTTTTGTCCATCGTCAGTTCCAATCTGGACGAATTCTTCATGGTCCGCGTCGCCGGGTTGATGCAACAGCGGTCGGCGGGCGTACGCCGCCGCGATCCAGCCGGCATGACCCCCGGCGGGCAACTTGCCGCTATCGCCGAGCGAGCGCATCGCATGGCGGAGGAACAGTCGGCCGGCATCGCCGACGTGCTGAATCAACTGGCCGAACTCGGGCTGCGCGTTGATGACCGCGCGCAATGGTCCGACGATCAACGCCGCTTTCTGCGGTCCTACTTCACCAAGAACGTGCATCCGGTGCTCACGCCGTTGGCGCCGGAAGAACTCGATCCGCCGCCCCTGTTGCGCGGGCTGCAACTTCACGTGGCCGCGGTGCTGGCAGCCGCGCCGAAGTTGGAAGCGGACGAGCAACCCGAGGACCAGATCGTCGTCGTCCCCGTGCCCGCCCAGTTTACTCGCTTCGTTACCGTGCCGGGCGAGGAGGGGCTCCATCTGGCACGTCTGGAAGACGTCATCTCCGAGAATATCGGGACCGTGTTCCCCGGTCGCGAGGTGTCGGCCACCGCTACGTTTCGGATCACCCGCGACGCCGACGTCTCGGTTTCCGACGACGACGCGAGCGACCTGCTGCAGGCGATGGAAGAGGCCGTGTTGGCCCGCCGCCGTCGCGCGGCAACCCGCCTGGAGGTCTCCGCCGATCCGGATACCCGGCTGAAGAAATGGCTCACCGGTTGGTCGGAAGTCCGACCGGAAGATATTTACGAAATCGACGGCATGTTGGACGCCGCCGCCCTTTGGGATCTTGCCGGGCGGCCGGGATTCGAGCAGCTCAAGGTCGCCGATTGGCCGCCGCAACCGCCCCGCGACCTGATCGGCTCGGACGATCTGTGGCAAACAATCCAGGATCGCGACGTGCTGCTGTTTCATCCCTACGAACGATTCGATCCGGTGGTGCAGTTGGTGGAGCAGGCGGCCGCCGATCCGCAGGTATTGGCGATCAAACAAACCCTCTACCGCACCAGCGGCGATTCGCCGATCATCCGGGCGCTGGCACGGGCCGCTCAGGACGGCAAGGAAGTGACCGTGCTGGTCGAACTCAAGGCCCGATTCGACGAAGCCCGAAACGTCAACTGGGCACGACAGTTGGAAGATGCCGGTTGCCACGTGATCTACGGCATCGCCGGGTTCAAGACCCACGCCAAGGCGATGCTCATCGTTCGCCGCGAGTCGAAGCGTATTCGCCGCTACGTCCATCTCGGCACCGGCAATTACAACGACGGGACCGCCCGGGTTTACTCCGATCTGGGAATGTTCACCTGCGATCGGGAGATGACCGCCGACGTGGCCGCCTTTTTTAACCTCCTCACCGGATACTCCGAACCGGTCGGATGGTCCAAGTTGGCCGTGGCCCCCACCGGACTGCGGCAGCGGTTTCTCGACCTGATCGAACGGGAAATCCGCGCTTCCTCCCCCGACCGACCGGGCCTGATCATGGCCAAACTCAACTCGCTGGAAGATCAGGAGATCTGTCAGGCTCTCTATCGGGCCAGTCAGGCGGGTGTGAAAATCCAACTCAACGTGCGCGGTATCTGCTGCCTTCGCCCGGGGGTGAAGAAGTTCTCCGAAACGATCGAAGTGTGCTCGATTGTCGATCGCTTTCTCGAACACGCCCGAATCTTCTACTTCCGCAACGGCGGCCACGAAGAAGTTTATCTCAGCAGCGCCGATTGGATGCGCCGCAACCTGAGCAAGAGGCTGGAGATTCTCTTCCCCGTCGGCGACCCCTCCCTGCGCCGCCGCGTGATCGGCATCCTCAAAACGTGCTTTGCCGACAACCAAAAGGCCCACGCGCTGCAAAGCGACGGAACCTACGAACGGATCACCCGAAAGAAGAAAAAGGGAAAGCGGGTCCGGGCGCAGGAGAAATTCCACAACGACGCCCTCGACGCCGTCCACACCGCCGAACAGGCCGGCACCCAATTCCGCCCGCTCGTGGCACCGAAACCGTAGGGCCCTGCTTGAGGGACGCCGGTGCCCCCCGCTCGGCGAGATTGGGCGCCTTGAGTGGGTCCTGGGGCGCCGGGGGCAAAATTCCCGGATGAACCAAATTTCTTGCAATCTTCGCCGCCGCGACTAGACTCAATGTTGCGCCCGTGCTGTTGGCGGCGGTCTCATCGCATGGGTCGGCGATCCAGCGGCTACCGGCGACTGGCAAGTAAACAAGGCTCATTTTCGTCCCCAATTCCTGGAGGTAGTGTCATGGAGAGTCGCAGCATTGGTCTGGTTCTGGTGTCGGTCATGCTCTTCTGGGGCTTGCTCGCCGGCAGTGCCGGCGCCGCTACCGTCACGCCGCAGGTTCTCGTCAATTTCGACGGGACGATTTCCGGCACAACCTACACACTCGGAGCCGGCGAATTGGATACCACCGGGTCGTTCGCGGCCAGCCGGAACGCGCAGGTCGTCAGTGGCGGCCAGGGGTTCCTCAATCACATGTTCACCGGCGGTAGTCAGGGCGGTGAGGGGTTCTTCTTCAACGGTCCCGCGTTCAACACGGGCGGAACGCCGAACACCGACTGGATCATGGAGATGCGCTGGACCCCGACGGCGGGCTACAACCAGAGCCATGGTCAAGCCGGCAGCCTGGCGTCGATGCTGGCTCAGGGTGGGCACGGCACCTTGCGCTATGTTTCACCCACGCCGAGCCCCAGCACGGTCCAGACGAATTACTGGGACGGTGGAACCGACCACAGCTTCAACGCGGCGACCACGCCCACCGCCGGCGTCGCCAACCACGCCGCGGTCGTCTTCGACAACGCGGCGAATCGCCAGGACTACTATCTCAACGGCGTGCTGATTGGCAGCGCGGGAGGTGGCACACCAAACCCCGTCAATTCCAACGATCTCTTCGGCTTCGGCCAGGAGATTCATCCGGCGACCACGGGGCAAGTTCGCGGCACGCACGGTTTTGTCGATGCGGTCGCGTTCTCGACGTTCACGGGTGCCTTCGCCCCTGGCAGCGACTTCCAGTTGGACACGGCCCAGGGCACGGCCGCGTCGAGCATCGGGGTGAACTTCTCGACCAGCACCGGCGAGGACGTCACTGCCGCCCAGGAGCCGGGAGTGGTCGCCGGCGCCAACTGGAACAACGTGGGCGTGACCACCGGCGTGACAACGTCTGATCTCCAGGACAATTCGGGCGCGGCCACCACGGCCGACGTGACGCTGAACAGCGCCCTAACCTGGAACTTCGGCAATGGGACGACGGGCGACGCGGGGTTCAACACCATGGTCAACCGCGGCGTGTTCGGCGCGGGCAACGGCGGCGCCGACGACGAAGTGAGCATCACCTTCGATGAGATCCCGTATGACCTCTACGACGTTTACGTATTCGCCCAGTCGCGCACGACCGCGGGTAACGACCTGTCCGTCACGATTGGCGACACGACGTTCTACTACGACACGGATGGCAGCGGCGCTGCCGATGAGATTGCACAAATCGTCAGCACCACCGCAGGATCGCCCACGGCAGGTGGTTCGTTTGCGCTGTTCGAGGGCCTCAGCGGCGATTCGTTCACGCTCACAACCGATGGTTCCGTCACGGGAGCGATTTCCAACAACGTCTTCGGCGTACACGTCGTGGAGCGTGTCGGGGCCGTCCCCGAACCTTCCACTTTGGTCCTCTTAACCCTGGGCAGCTTGGGCCTGCTTTGGATCCGGCGACGCAAGAAGGCGTAGTTTAGCCCGGGCCGATCGAAATTGGCTGCAACACACAACCCAACCGGGTGGGTCGTGACACTTCCGCTGGCGGTCCGCGCCAACTTGTTGTGCCAAAAGGGCTATCGGGTATACTGGTGTTTGCTGTAGGATTGGGGCGATAACTACTCCACCGGTGTCGATTCCAGATGCCGCCGCCGATGATCTCCGACAGCCACCGCAAAGGAGATGCGACGATGCGTGACTCGCAGTCATACCTTTCGCCTGCTCTGCCGAAGCCCCGATCCAAGGGCTTTACCTTGGTGGAGCTCTTAGTGGTGATCGCCATCATCGGCATCCTCATCGGGCTCTTGCTGCCGGCCGTGCAAGCGGTACGTTCGGCGGCCCGGCGGATGCAGTGCAGCAACAATCTCAAGCAGATTGGGCTGGCGATGCACAACTATCACGGGGCGTTCGGCAAGCTGCCCTACGGCTCGGGTTCCTGTTGCACGCCGGCCAACCCGGAGGCCCATGGCGGGATCTGGACCACCATGATCCTACCCTTCCTCGAACAGAAGGCCCTTTACGACAAGATCGATTTCAACTTGCACCACATGCAACTGCCCACGGAGATCGTCAAGACAGTGATCCCGGGCTATGCGTGTCCGGCCGACGCCGGCGGCGCCGAGTCGATTCTCGACGGGCGCTTCGCCCGCGACAACCCGCCGGTGGCGATGGGCCTCTGGTATACCGCCTCGATGGGGCCGACCCGGCCCGATTCGTGCCCGCTTTGTCCCGCGGGGGATACGCCCTCGCCCAACAACTACTGTTGCCAGGGAAATAACTTCGGCACCAATGCCGGCTACGGCTATCCCATGGGAAATAGCGTCGGTATGTTCGGCCGGTACCACAACTCGATCCGAATCGAGGATGTGCTCGACGGCACGGCCAATACGTTCATGGTCGGGGAGACGCTTCCCCGTCAGTGTACGTTTATCTCGGCCTTTGCCGTCAACTTCAACGTCTCGCCGACCACCATCCCCATCAATACCATGGAAGACGACCGCGGCAAGGGCTCCACCCTGTGGTGGCTGACGAGCGGTTTTAAGAGCCGGCACGCCGGCGGCGCCAACTTCGTCATGGGCGACGGCAGCGTACATTTCGTCAGCGAGTCGATCGACTTCCGGATGTACAACGAACTGGGAACGCGAGCCGGCGGCGAAGTCGTCACGCTGCCGTGATCGAATTATCCTGAAGAACCGATAATGATCCACCAAACCCCACGCCGACGGGCGGTCCTTGCGGCCCAATGGCTCATCCCGCTTGCGGTACTCGTTGGCTCGATCGGATGCGGACCCTCCCGACCCGAAACGGTGGAAGTCACCGGCACGGTGACGGTCGACGGCAAAGCGCCCCCCGGTGCGGGCAAGGTCTATTTCGTCCCGAGCGAGGCCGCCGAAGGCCATATCATACGGCCGGCCACCGCCGATTTCGACGAGTCGGGCAGCTACACGGTCCGGTCTTGGGAGGTGGGCGATGGCCTGGTGCCGGGCCGCTACAAGGTTGGCATTCACTGCTGGGAAACGCCGCCCAATATGGACGGCATTCCCTCGAAGAGTTACATTGCCGGCCGCTACCAGTCGGCCGAGTCCAGCGGCCTGGACGAGTTGAACGTCGAGCCGGGCGCCGGTTCGGTCCAGCGCGATTTCGATGTGTCCAGCCAATAGCCGGCGCGGCGAGATCTACTCCTCGTCCGACGCCCCTTCTCCGATCGCATGAAGATCGTGCGAACCGTGGCAATCGGTACAGATCTTGCCGTCGCCGGCGCGTCGCGTCGCCTCGGGAAGCTCGCAGTCGTGGCACTTGGCGCAGAACTTGTCGGTGTTCTTCCTGGTGAAAACGAAATCGGGTGCCACCTCATTGTTTTCGTCGGCCAGATGCCCCGCGCTCTTACCGTGGCATTCTATGCAACTGACCTTCTCCTTGAAGTGCTCGCTGACGACGTACTCGTCCTCGATGTCGACGTGGCACATTTGGCATCCGGCCAGCGGGTTGATCTCCTTGGGACGCTTCCCATGGGGCGGCTCCTTGGCTGCGCCGGCCAATTCGATCACACCCAGCCAGAGGAGGCCCAGCAGCAGCATCACGATACCACAGGAGCGGATGACTCTTCGACGGTCATGCATATCGCCAACCCTTCTCCAGCCACGCGTATTGGCCGCCGGGGATCTCGGTGGCCGAGTATTTATCGATCCGCTGGTGTTGCTCCGGCGAGAGCGTCGTCCACGAGGCGCTGAAGTTTTCCTCGACCTGGGCCAGCGTATGCACGCCGCACGTGCAGCAATCGACGTGCTCGTTCTCCAATACAAAGGCGATCATGTCGCGGGGCAATCCGGCGTCGGCCCCTTCGAGATCCTTCTTCTTCAGCAGCGAGCCCCGCGCAAACGGCTTGATCGTGACCACGCCCATGTTCTTCTTCTTCGCCGCCGCCATCACTCCCTCGGCCGCCCGATGGCGAATGTTGTAGGGGACGGAGCAGATGTCGAAGTAGTCGCCGAACTTATTGAACGCTTCGATGAAGTAATCCGGCGTGAAGTGGCAGCCGAATCCGGTGAAGCGGATCTTGCCCTGCTCCTTGAGCTTATCGAGCGCCTCCATCGAATAGGTCATGTCCCAGTAGCCCGACTGCTCGGTGTCGTTTTCCGTGTTGCAGAGCATGAGCACGTCGATCCG
>JABMRP010001073.1 GCA_013202535.1 Planctomycetota bacterium | reverse complement strand
GGGTTCCTGGATTGCCCATACCCACGGCAGCAGGCTTCCTCACCTGCTTCCCGGGCCTTGCGTTCTTCGTAGTAGCCCATTGTGCTCACTCCTTCAGTTCCGCGCCTCGCGGCACGTCGCGTGGTCCGCGTCCCACTCGGCTTCGGTTATCCCGCACTTGCAGCAGTACCCAGGCAGCTCGCCGTACAAGTGCCGGCACGCCAGCCGGACGTCCAGCGGCTTCCGAATCCGGTTGCGATAGTAGTCGGCAACCGACGGCCGGCGCCGGTGGATCACGACCTCGACCAGGATCCAGACGCCCAAGCCGGCAAACAGGACGATGGTGTCGGTGGTCATGCGTCGTTGCCCTCGTCCGGCGGCTCGGGCGGCTCGGTCTCTTGGCGTGCGAGTATCCCATCGATAATGTCAGCCGCCGCAGCCGCCGTAGTCGGCAGCAAGCGATGGTCCCTTTCAATCGACTCGATTTGCCGCAGCACGGCCCTGGCCTCAATCAGGTCTATCTGGTCCATTGCCGTCAGGTCGGCCGTCTTGCGGCCGTGTTCGTCGATCCTGGTTTTCACGTCAGCTTCCTTTTGGGTCGGGCGCGGGCCAGAAGATCCGCCGCAGGTACTTGACGACCTCACGAGCCTCGCCGGTCCGCGGGCCGTCGCCTTCAATCCGTTGCAGGTCAATGCAGCTCGTGATGACCTTGGCGGCGTAGCCAAGCTCCTTGGTTGTGGGAACTGCCGTGCTGAGTCCAGTCGTCGGGTCTGTCGTGGTTTTCATGTCAGGTTTCTTTCGGTTTGGGTTGGGTTATCGACACGCTGGAATCAAAGGCACCTCGCAGTCGCATAGCACCAGCACCCATGCGACAAGGGCCGCCGAGATGATTACGCCGTTCAGGGCAACGCCGCACACCACATCGCCGTACCACGGAATGTCCTTTCCAAAGTACGTCCAGAGCGAATAGTCAAACGCCATGGGGCACACGACGACAACCATCACTAAGGCGATTAAGAGCGTGATTACAACACAGCCGGGGTTGTCGCTGTCCATCGCTACGTTCCTTTCACTTAGGTTCCGTTACCGCCATTCAGCCGGCGGCGGTTCTGCCGGTACACTCTGCTCGGACCCGGTCCTGCCGGGCCGAGTTACGTAAGATGGTGTCCATCGGGAATCATCCGTTTACCATCTAGCATTGTGCATCACCCCCTTCCTTTCGGTTCGTACCGTGACACTTCTTCCTCGGTTATCGCCATAGGGGCGTTCCGATTCTTCAATCTCAGAAACGCAGCCAAGAAGTCACGGTGCAACCCGGACTTCTCGCAAAGGGTCTCCAGTGACCATCCCCGGGCGGCAATCTCATCCGCGACGTATTCCCCTGGGTGGAACGCCTCGGCTGGTAGCCGCTTCGCTCGCTTCTTTGAGACTCGACGCATCATCGTCTCGCCTTTCGCTTGTCAAGCCACTCCCTCATGGCCTGCCCTCGTTCCCGAAGTGTCTGGTTCCATTGTTCCGCATCCACTGAGTCGTCGTAGGCCGTCCGCAATAGGTCCGACGCCAAGTGTATCGCCAGTCGCCGGCATCGCATCTCCCAGACGATCCTTGCGTAGTGCGGCCAGTGAAGCCACACCGCGACAGTCGAAGCCGCGACGGCAATGTGTTCGCGGGTCTGGTGCTCCTCGTAATGGCCATCTCGCTTCAGCCGGTCCACCAGGGTTACGTGGTCGATGCCCTTCCCCTCGTAATCCAACTTCGCGCACGCAAAGAACATCTCTTGGTTCCGATCTGCGTAAAAGTCGCTTGGTTCCAGGTATTTCGACACCGGCTCCATGATCGACGGCTTCAACAAGATGCACCCAATTACGGCACGCTCGGCTTCGAGGTCTTGCGGCGGCAATTGGTCGAGCAGTTCTGGTGATACCGTTCGTTTCCCCACGGGCCAACCTCCATGTACGCGCAAACCCTAGCCAGATGACCGTAAAAGATGTCTTGGAAAGCGTCTTCGCAAATGCCATATCAGCGGGCGTCACTGGATTACCACCGCAGGGATCGAGTCGGCGGCCACAATTGGCACTCTAACCGTTCTCTCGCTCGACTCGCCGACTTTCACCGGCGAACACTTGCTATCCGGTTCGCTGCCACCAAGGGCTATTCGCTCCCGATCCGGAACTTAGAGCGTTGCTGTACTTGTGTACCTACGCACCCATCTACGGTCCAACATTCCGCCGCATTGGTAGCAGCGAGCCGGCGATGCGTGCAAAAATTCTAGCCCGTCAACGTCTCTCCTTTCTCCGCAATCACGACACACCCCGACGAGCTTGCAACGCGGCTTCTTTTTTTGCTTGCGGTTACGTTTCATTGGGGCTCCAGTGTCTTACGGGAACGGCCACTCTTTCTTTCTCTTGGCCGCTGGGGACGCGCAAGACGCAAGTATCGCGGCCTCCATCTTCTCAAACTCTTCCACCCAG
>JABMRP010001072.1 GCA_013202535.1 Planctomycetota bacterium | reverse complement strand
GTTCCAGCCGGTCCAAATCATCTTGGGCTTTCCACAGACTTGACAACATGGAAACCCTTGCGTATAATTAGAGGAACCATCTACACGAAAGGATTGAGAACATGAGGACTTACGGGAAGTGCCCTGTTTGCGGGAAACCGATTCGGAAGATTCAGCGGGTAACGTGTTCGCGTCAGTGTGGCATTCGGAAACGGGCAGAGGCAAGTCGTGGTCCGGACAACCCAGACTGGAAGGGCGGTCGATATGTTGAACCTGGCAAGGGGTACATCTTGGTTCGGAATCCGAAGCATCCAAGGGCTCGCCAGAACGGCTATGTCCTTGAGCACATTCTTGTGATGGAGAAGAAACTTGGTCGGCCTCTTCGCGACAAGGAAGTGATTCATCACGTGAACGGCCAGCCCGCGGACAATCGTCCGGAGAATCTTGTGATTCATCAATCAAATGGTGACCACTTGAAGACACGGGGGCATCATCGGAAACGGCAGCCGCCTTGTGCGTGCGGTCGCATTGCTCTTGCACGCGGGATGTGTTCTCGCTGCTACGTCTACTTGCGCCGCACTGGCACCACTCGACCTCTGGTAGACTACGACGGACGGCTTCGTCCACTCGATGCCCCTTAGGAAATCCTTGGCCGTACAACCACATAAGCGTGTCCCGGATTTCCCAGCCCGCGTCCTCGACGGCACAGGCCAGACGATGATGGGTCCGCGTCCCGCCGAACGACAGCAGCATCGCCCCGGGCTTGGCAACGCGGAGGAACTCCAGCCAGAACGGAATGCCGGGCACGCCGTGGTCAAAGTCCAGCCCCATGAAGTTCAGCCCATACGGCGGATCGGTCACGACCGAAGCGAACACGCCGGGCTCAAGATAGGGAACGACCTTCTCGCACTTCCCGGCCACCAGACAGATTCCGTCGGGGCATTCGCAATGGCCCCTCGGGCTCATCGCCTCACCGCAGCGGTAGCAAGTGGGGCGGTCGGTCACGGCTGCCTCGGCGGCATGGCGCGTAGGGCGTTCGGGTAAGTTTGCAGCAAGTGGACGCACAGGCCGTTCAGCGTCCGCCCGGTCAGACGGGCCGTTTCCTTGAGCTTTTCGTGCAGCTCCGGCGTGCATCGCACCAGAACACTTTTGAGTTTTTGTGGCTCCATCACGTTCCTTTCGGTCATTGAAAAGACGGGCCCGACCGAGACGCCTGCCGGGCGGTCGGCCGGAACCCGCCCGCCGCGGCTATCGTTCCTCCGCCAGCGTCGTATACTGGCCAGACGCAATCTGACACGAGACCCGATGCAACGCTGCTTGCTCCAGCAGGCACCGGCTTTGCAGCTCCCGCAGGAGCTTCTCCCTCTCTTCGGGCATCGACCAGTACATGGCCAGACTCGCGTCACACCTCCGGGTCGCCGGAGAACCGGCCGCCGACAACGGGTGCATGGGCTGGGGTACGTAACCGGTCTCTTCTTCCTCGGCCAAGGACTTGGCCAGCTCCGCGTCGATTTCCTGCTGGGCCTCTTGCTCCGCACGGGCCTTTTCCTCCAGTGTCGACCGCGACGCCCCATGCTGCTTTCGCTTCTTGCCAAACGACGGCTTCTTATGTTTGTCAGCCACGGCTCCGTCCTCCCTATGTTTTCCGTGTGTCCTTCGCCGCGGCGGCTCGCAACGCTGCCACCACCCGATCGCGATCGCGCCGCGGAAGCAGGATCAACTGTGCGTACGCTCTCGACACGGCGGCCAAGAAACTCCGCCGAGCGTCCAATTCTGCCGGGGTGCCGTGCGTGATGTCCTCGATCCGTGCTTTGGCTGCGACGTGAGACGGCCAGCACATTTCGTCAAACGCGAAGTAGGCTTTCATGTCTTCTCCTCCGCGTCTTGGCGGCTTGGCGTGTCCCATTTTCGTAACGCATCTTCTAGCGTTTCACCTACCGGGCCGAGCGCGAAGCAGTGGTAACAGGACACATGCCACAGCTTTTTTCCGGGGCCGTACCCGGTTTGCCCAAACGACAACGGACCGAGCGTGTGCCCGCAGAATGGACAAGGCAAGTGGTCGTTTCCGTCCATGTCACTTCTCCTCCTCCGCTTCGGCGGCTTGTATGCTCTCACTCAACGACTACGCGCACATTGCCCAGCGGCCAACTCCGCCAGTGATACTCCAGTAGGGAGAACCCGGCGTGCAACCTGGTCCCACAGGGCTTGCGGGGGCGCCCCTGCGTGCGGGCCGCACTGTCGTAGATCGCGCGTAGTTCATCGGTCGGTCGCGACGGCAACGAGTAGCCCTCAGTGAATTTTTCCTTGTACCGCCGAAAGTGCGCCTTCATGCGGGCTTCGTATCGTGCCCCTGCGTTTACGCCGCGCTTCGCAACGCTCCGCAACCATCGCTCGTACTGCCGGGGACGCGCCGTGCGAATCACAAATTCCCAGCCGCCCCGCGATGCGATCACGGCGAATACGAAATCCACCTGGGCAAATGACGCGGCAAAGACGTCGCCCACCACGGCCACCTTGTAGGGCGTGTAACTCGCTCGCCGGGCCATCTGTCCGATCCCCTTGGTCGGATTCCATCGTAGAATCTTTGTCTCAGTCATGGCTCTTTTCCTCCTTTGCCGCTTCAGCGGCCTGCATACAATGATTGAAGATGCGTGTACGGTCGTCCTCGTGCTCCGTCATCTCGGCCGCCTGTCGCAATGCAGCCTCCAGCCGCTTGACCTCGGCGGCGTCGTCAACAATTTGCTTGAACTCCTGCCGGGTTCGTTCGACTTCGGGCGGAGGTCTACGTATGTTGATCCCAGTGAGTTTCCTCTCGCAAACCACTCGATCACCGTCCAACACCCACGCATAGAGCGTGTTGCCTCGCAGAAGTTCTTCGTATTTCCAGCTCATGGTTCCTCCTCCGCGTCTTCGCGGCGTAGTGTGATTACCACGGCACCTGATCCCATGTCAATCCCCTGTATTTAGTCACCACGACGCCTGCTTCCAGGCAGCTCAATGCAGCACGCGGTCTATTGCATCCGTCAGTCGCCCCCTAATGTCTGCCTTCGCTTCCTCAGTAGCCACCGTCAATCGCTGTTTTAGGTCCGCGATTACCTCCTTGGCCACCGCCAACTCTCGCAGTGCGCAGAGTCCGCACAGGATTGGCTTGCGTGATGGTAGACGCCGCCGCCGACTCCGGGTAGATTGCAGTTTAGACACGTCGATGCTCCTTTCCAGCGTTGACGAGTTTAGGATGGCCGTGTACCAGCACGGCCATCCGCATTGTCACATATCCACAACGTAAATACAAGACATCACCCCAGAATAATTTGTACCTCAAGACGTGCCCGCCAATCCCACCACTTCTCGATTCTCCCGGTCGCAATTGCCGAATCGTTTTTGAACAGACAGTCCAGCACCGCCTTGTCGATGTTGTCACGATCGGGGACCTTCCGGTGGCGTTGCCCCATCGCTGCAACCCGGCGCTTTTTTGGCCACGATATGGGCGGCTCGAAGTATGCCGTCCAGTTTAAATCCTCAACCAACTCCGGTGATGGAACGTGGCCATCGACAAGTCTACGGACACGATCACACCACTCTCGATACTGAAGTACGCACTTCCGTTTCTTCCACTTGTCCCGTTGCGTCATTCGAGGTTTTCCAATCGGTGCACCAAAGACGATAAACTCAAGACCACCATTCGGCAGCACGGTCATTCTATCCCGGGACACTTTCGGCTTATCAATCTCGGACAGCGGCTTGCCCTTGACGGTAGCAGTGGCGATTAGATCGTCTGGGATACCCATGGCGCGGAGCCGGTGCGAGATTGTGTCGCTCATCGCGTCGCCTCGTATGTCGCGGTTAAGCGCGTCGGCAGATGACGCAGCACCCCGTCAAGGTCCCAGCGGTTCCCGTGCCGGTCGCGCACGATGACCGGGATGCAGTCGCAGTCCTGCATGTCGTCGACCGTCACTGTCGAGCCGGGCCCCACCTCCGCCCATTCACTGTCGATCTCGTTGTGGATTTGCTCGACCACGAAGTCCTCGGCCAGTTTGTATGATTCGTTGCTCATCGCTTCGCTCCGTGTTCGGTTGCCGTGGGGTAGGAAGGCATCTGGGAGAGCGCGTGACGCAGTTTGCACGCCCTGCAGTAATCTCTGCCGTCGCACCCAAATATCACTTGCGAGACGATCGCACGGAACCCCAGCTTCTTGCCGCAGTACCGACAGTGGCGGTCAACTCGCGGAAGCCCGCTGGTTGTTAATCCGTTCATCTCATCGCCTCGTGTTCGGTTGCCGGGTGTCCGTACCGCGTCCTACGTCGCCACAGCGTTCGCTGGTAAGCTCGCACTCGCTCGGCGGGAATGTCCCCGGTCAATCGTTCCTCTGCCGCCGGCACGATGACCGCAACGCTACGATCGCCCACCGCCAGCAGCCCGACGCCGGAGGTTGCAAAGCCCGCCAGGCTCTTCGATAACATCCGTTCGCAAAACGCGGCCGGCATCGCCGCGTAGCTGTAATCGGCAACGTGACGGTTCCGTGTGGCCTGCCGGATGACCTCCGCGATCTTGGACAGCTTCAGTTCAACGGCGTATACCGTGGCATGGGGGATTGCCCGCCCGGTGCGCGGCTCGAACCGGGCCCCGATAACGTCGCAAGGCCCCCCAGCTAGATGCAACGCTTCGCAGACGATCACCTGACAGCCGAGCGTCGCCAACCAGCGTTCCACAGCAGGTAGCATTTCGCGTTCTAGCTGCATCGCATCGCCTCGTGTTCGCTGGCGTGTCTGCCGTACCGCGTCCGACGTCGCCGCCCGCTCTCGCGCACCAGGCCGGATCGCAGCAACGCCAACCGCGCCGCCCTGATCGTCGAACCGGGCGAGCCGGGGAACACCCGTAGAAGCTCGTCGTCGAGCATCGGCCCGCCTTGCCGCAGGGCGGTCAGGATTCGGCGGCGATGGTCGGTCACGGCTCCACCCTCCTGAACGTCAGGGCCCGTACCCACGGGTTCGCGTCCCACAGGAAGCCCTCCGCAATCGCGTCCGCCTCGCTGATCTCCTGCGCCCGCTGCACCCGCACGTCGGTCAGCTCCAGCGTGATGCGGCTCGCCCAGCGGGGCATGTGGATACGGC
>JABMRP010001071.1 GCA_013202535.1 Planctomycetota bacterium | reverse complement strand
TCGTCCATCCGCAGCCCGCCCGAGAGCGAAGGCAGCGCCAGCGCCGTTCCCAGCAGAATCGGTACCAGCGGATAGCGATAAAGCAGAATTCCCTGGCACAGTCGGCGAAGTGTATTCACGGTGTTCCCAGGCAGATGAGTTCTCGATAATGATCCAACAGCGCGGCGGCGGCACGCTCGACGCCGAACGCTTCCACGGCCCGGCGGCGAGCGGCGATGCCCAGCCGGCGACATAGCGGGGAATCGGTAAGGACCTCCCGAATTGCGCGGGCCGTTTCGGCCGGATCATCGGCCGCTATGAGCCGGGCGGCCGCGCGGTCCGGCGGGAAGATCTCGCTCGTGCCGCCGACTTCGGTGGCGATGATCGCCAGGCCGGCCGCCGCCGCTTCCAGCAACACGCGACCCAGCGGCTCCTGTCGGGCCGTGTGTACCAGCAGGCTGAGATCCGAATAAAGGCGGTCCATGTCGTGGCGATAGCCGAGAAAATGGACCCGCCCGGGTATATGTGCTTCGGCCGTTTGGTGCAGATCGGCTTCGTACGCGACGCTCTCGGCCTTTTGCGAATGTCGCTCTCCGACGATCACCAGATGCATATCCGGCAACTCCAAGGCGAGCGAAGCCGCCGCGGCCAGCAGCACGTCTTGCCCCTTGCGCAACCCGATTTGCCCCACGACGCCGACCAGTTGCGTCCCGACAGGGATCCCCAATTCCCGGTGCAGAAATCCCGAGGGTTCTCGCGGGGAGAATTGGGCCAGATCGACGCCGTTGTGCAGCACGTGCGTTTTGGCCGCGTCGAGCCCGGCGGCCACGTGGAATCGGCGGGTGGCTTCCGAAACGGCCGCCAGACGCGTGTGCCGGTTCAGATCGACGATGGCCTGCCGGCTGAGCCGGATGATGTCGCGCAAATGGGCCAGACTCGATAGCCCCAAATGGTCGACCACCGGCCCCGACAATCGCCCCATGGCCAGGCTATTGGCATGAACCAGATCGGCACGGCGCCGCTGCAGCAACTCGGCCAACTGCTCTCGCAGCCGAGCTTGGGGGAGCCGGCGGTCGGTGTCATCCCGGAGCATCAGGGGGGCGACTTCGATGCCGCGGCGCCGGAGTTCGTCGGCCAACGGACCGGACGGTGGGGCAATCACGCGAACGTCGAACCCCGCCGCGACCACGTATCCCAACACCGCCAGCATCGAACGTTCGCCGCCGTTGAGCGTGGCGAACTCGCAGATGAGTTCGAGCTTGGGCATCGATTTCCCTGGGCGACAATCAAAGCAGGCCGTAATTGACGAGCGTCTGCCGAAGGGCGGCCTCTTGAGCATCGCTCAAGGGGGTCATCGGCAGCCGCAGTTCGCCCGTGTCGCGGCCGAGCATCTTCATCGCCGCCTTGATGGGGATCGGGTTGGTGGCCAGTCCCAGCATGTTGCGACAGAGGGGGAACAGCTTGTTGTGCCACACTCGGGCTTCGTCGAGCCGGTCGGCGTCCATCGCCTCGATCATGGCCATGACGTCGCGGGGAACGATATTGCCCACCACCGAAACCACGCCTCGTCCGCCCAAGGCCATCAACGGCAGCGTCAGGCTGTCGTCGCCGCTGAGTACGGTCAGGTCGGTGGTCGAGAGGATCTGGGAGGCCTGGTCCATCGAACCGGTCGCTTCCTTGACCAGGGCGATATTGGGGAACTCGGCCAGGCGGAAGATCGTTTCCGGCTCGATGTTCTTCGCCGCGCGACCCGGTATATTGTAGATGCAAAGGGGGATATCCACCGCCTCGGCCAGCGCCTTGTAGTGTTGGTAGAAACCCTCTTGGGTGGGCTTGTTGTAGTAGGGAGCCACGAGCAGGGCCGCGTCGGCGCCCTGTTTGGCCGCCCAACGCGTCAGCCGCAGCGCTTCGTCGGTGCTGTTGGAACCGGTGCCGGCCATCACCTTGACGCGTCCGGCCGCCGCCTCGACCACCGCGGCAATCACCCGTTCGTGCTCCGGATGCGAGAGCGTGGGCGATTCGCCCGTCGTCCCCACCGGGCAAAGACAGGTAACGCCCGCGGCAACCTGAAACTCGACCTGCTCGGCCAGGGTATCAAGATCGACCTGACCGTTGCGAAAGGGGGTCGTGATCGCCACCGACAGACCTCGAAATGCTTCACCACGTGTGGACATGAGCGGCACGTTCTTTCTGGATGTTTGTTGTTTTTCCGGCGCAGCGCCGTCGTACTCGTCTACGCAATCAACTGCTTCATCTCGCGGACCGCCTGTTGCAGACCGACCATGATCGCCCGGGCGATGATGCTGTGGCCGATGTTCAATTCGGTGATACCCTCGATTTGGGCCACCGGCTTGACGTTGCGGTAGGTCAAGCCGTGGCCGGCGTGTAACACCATTCCGGCGGCCCGCACCCGTTGCCCGGCCGCGGTGAGCGCGACCAACTGCTCCTGTTGCGGGTTGCCCCGTGCGGCCAGTGCGTAGGCGCCGGTGTGCAACTCGACGGCGTCGGCTCCCAATTGGGCGGCCGTGTCGATCTGCTCGTCGACCGGATCGAGAAACAGGCTGACCACGATGCCGGCCTCTTGCAGCCGACCGATCACCTCGCCGACGCGTTGCCTGTTGCCCGCCACGTCGAGCCCGCCCTCGGTGGTCACTTCCTCGCGGCGTTCCGGCACGAGCGTGGCCTGGTCGGGCTTGGCGTTGCAGGCGATCCGCACGACCTCTTCGTCGCAGGCCATCTCCAGGTTCAACTTCACGGTGACCGTTTGGCGGAGCAGTTCCAGATCTCGATCGAGAATGTGGCGACGATCCTCGCGTAAGTGTAGGGTGATGCCATCAGCCCCACCCAGTTCGGCCAGCGCCGCCGCCCAAACCGGATCGGGCTCGTACGTGCGGCGCGCCTGCCGCACGGTGGCCACGTGATCGATATTGACACCCAGTTCCGCCATCGGTTGATTATCTCTTGTCTTCGGAGGTAAGCTTCTTCTCCACGCGGTCGGCCCGAGCGGCAATGTTTTCGATCTTCTTAACCAATACCCGCGGAGTCACCGAGGCCGCGACCATCGTATCGACCATGACGAAATTCGGTGTTCCGTCGATGTCGCGAATGGCAAACGCGCCGGCCGGGATTCCCAGATTCTTCCGCAGCACGGCCTCGTAATACTTCGCATCGGCCGGGCCACATTCGCTGTAGATCAGCACCAGTTCATCGCCTTGCCCGTCGACGCGCCCGAAGAAGACGGCCACCTTCTGGCTGCGTCCGTCGGGCAAGGAGAGTTTGAACCGGTAGGAGTTTCCCGATCCGGCCGGCTCGGCACCCAGCAACTCGCCGGTCCGCAGGACACACTGCTGGACATCCAAGCCCGGCAGCTTGCCCTTATCGATCGTGTCGAGCCACTTCCGCCATTGCTTCACGTCGGCGCCGAAATCCTGCCCGCTGATCAGGGTCAGGGCCTCACACACATCGAGGGTTAGCGGCCCCCCCTGTAAGAGGTCGAGCAGAGGGCCGGCGGCTTCGATTGCCTGAAGCTCGCCCAGCGACGTAACCGCCGCCCATACGACCGACTCGTTGGACGACTCCAAGCACGTCAGCAGGGTATCCACGGCACCTAGGGCAACCAGACGCTGCCGCGCCGTGCGCCGGGCATGCGGGTCGCTCAACTGCGCCACCAACTCACTCAATTCGCTCGACTCTATCGAATCGTTCACCATCAAGTCCTCTCGCAGGGGCCCTTGTTGGGGGGGAGGTTCGGCCGGGGGTTGGTCGCCCTTGCTTGTACGATGGGCTTCCAGCCCGTCGCTCCCGGATTCTCGATGGCCTCGCAGCGCCATCGCACAACGGTCCATGAGCAAGTAACGCTGATTATAACCGCGTCCGGCAGGCTATCAACCGGGCCGCCGCACGCCGATCCATCCCGGCATAATCCGCCTTTTCCCATCGACCGGCGCCGCCATCCCCCGGGAAACAACAAAAACTGGGTATTTTTCCCACTATCCCTAAAGTGAACTAGACTTGTATCAGAACGGCGTCGACTGCTCCTGGGTCGTCGACGGGTGTTGTGTCTCCAGCCCCAATGGTCGGAGACGCCGGATTCCGCATTCGCGGTTCTTTTCCATCGATCCGGCCCCACGGCACCTTGATCCGCGACAAGCCAGGAGTTGGTATCCGCCACCGTCCCTTTTCCGCGTTATGCACCAACCCGCTCTGCTCCAGACATCGATTTCGGATGGGACTGCGAAAATGAACTGCCAAGAATTGGCCGCTCGGATCGAGGAGATGCAACCGTCGGCTTTGCCCCGCGACGTTGCCCGACTGTGCCTGCTGTTGACCAACTACATCGACGACATCGACGACCTGTCGGGCGAGGATGCGCTGTCCGCCGCCTGGCGCGAGATGGGTATCCGCTTGGAGGCGGCGACCGACCAGCATGCGGCCATGACCGACGATCTCGAAGTGCTGGCCCAGCGCAATCCGGGTGAATTCACCCTGGATCAGGTCTGGACGCTCATCCGCGCCATTAAGGTGCAAAGCCAGATCCTGCAACTTTACATCGGCAGCCCGCCAGTCGAAATCTGAGGGACCTGTCCCCCTTTTCAACAGGCTGCTAGCGAAGCTTCCGCCCCATGATGGACGTGATCCGCTCTTCCAGCGGCTTGTCGTCGAAGATGGTCCAGACGGGGATCTCCTTGCGCAGACGGACGAGGTAGCGTTCTTGTCGCTCCGCCCTGCCCCGTCCCGTGATCTTCTCGCGAATCTCGGTTTGCACTTCGGCGAACGACTTGCAGGCGGCCTCTTCGCGCTGGACGACCCGGATGATATGAAACCCCTTGTCGTCCTCGATGATCTGGCTCATTTGGCCGACCGGCAGGCTGAAACGGGCATCGTCGAGCACTCGGGAGACCAGCGCCCCCTTGGCCGCCCAGGATCGCGCGCCGCCCTGGGCCGCTGCGGCTCCCTCGGAATGGGCTCGGGCCACTTCGGCAAACGGCTTCCCTTGACGAACGACCAGGTTGCCCATCGCCGCGATGGCCTCGCGAGCGCCCTGCTTTTCCGGGTGCTTCTCGAATAGCGCGGACATCTGTTCCCAGCGGGCACGGGTCGGCGTCTCGTAATCGGCCTTGTGCTCCCGGTAGTACGCAAGCATGTCCTCGTGCGTGATTTCTTCTTCCTCGGTCAACTGCTGCAGCGCCCATTGTTGCGCCAGGATGCGTTCCTGATAGGCGCGCTTCATGCGATCCAGCGAGGTTCCCATCTCGCGGAGTTTCGCCTCCAGTTTGAGCCGCGACCCGCTCTCGGTTTTCTCGATCAGCCGAGCGACTTCCATCTTCTCGAACTGCTCGCCCAGTTGCTTCTTGATTCGCGGCAGATTTTCCGCCGGAATGCCCCGCAGGGCGTCGCAATACATCAGCTTGAGGTTGATCCGCTGGGGAAGCAGTTTGGAAAGCAAGATCTCTCGCAGGACATCGGCCCGCAATTCCTCCGGAATGTTGTCGGCGCCTTTCAGCGACACCGCGGAGTCCTTCGCACTGATCATCTCCCTAACCGCGGGAAGCACGTCGCCGCCGAGAACCAACTCCCGGCCAACCCGCGCCAGAATCGTGGCATCTTCGCAGGCAATCGGCTCGCGTTTCTTATCTCGCGGAGCGACTTCCGAGGCCAGAGGCGCACCGCCCGAATGTGCTACGGACGTGGGTGGCGCAGTGATGGGCGGCAAAGTGGCCGGTCGGCTGGGCGGTTCGTTGATCGGTGTCATGCGATCAACCCCGGTAAGCGATGCGTGCGTAGTGGCCGATTCGCTTGCCGGTGGCCGACTCGCCGGTGGCCGACTGATCGGCGGTTGGCTGACAACCGGTTCTACCAGTGGAGGCAACTCGAATCGGGGTGGATTGGCAAGCGGCTGGCTGATCGGCGGCTGGCTGATCGGCGGCTGGCTGATCGGCGGCTGGGTGATCGGCGGCTGGGTGATCGGCGGCCGGGTGATCGGCGGCTGGCTGATCGGTGGTTGGCTGATCGGTGGTTGGCTG
>JABMRP010001070.1 GCA_013202535.1 Planctomycetota bacterium | reverse complement strand
GTGAAACGAAATGGGTTTGGTTCTCGATTCTGGATTCCGGGAAACGGAACAAGTTCCGTTCTACTGCGACAATCGCCCTGGCGGCATCTGATGCCGTTTTAGCCCCGTCGGCTGCGACGGGTTTAGAGTCAGTTCCGCAACAGTTCGGCCGGTCGCTCGGCAAGAAAGGGCTCGATCGGCTCGGGCGATTCTTCGTGGCTAATACCGCACACCGGCCGTCCCAGCGATGCGCAGACGCGGAAATACAGCAGATACAGCGTCGGCACCAGCAACAGCACCAATACGGTCGCAAAAATCAGGCCGAAACACAGACTGACGGCCATGGGAATCAGCACTTGGGCCTGGAACGACGTCTCCAGCAGAATCGGCAGCAGACCGACCACCGTGGTGATCGAGGTCAACAGCACGGGCCGGAAACGACGCCGTCCCGCGTCGAGCAGGGCCTCCCTGACGGGAACGCCCGCGCGCACCTGTCTGTTGATGAAATCGATCAACACGATCGAGTCGTTCACCACGACTCCGGTCAAGGCGACGAGTCCGAAGAGGCTGAACAGCGTCATCGGCAATCCCATGACCGTGTGCCCCACGACGGCCCCCACGGCACCGAAAGGAACGATCGCCAGGATGATCAGCGGCTGGGCGTAGGAGCGGAATTCGAGCGTCAGCAGGGCAAACATGGCCACCAGCGCAATGACCAAGCCGTCGAGCAGGCCGGCGATCGATTCGGCCGTCTGTTTCTCCTGACCCTCCCAACGCGCGGTGATGCCCGCGTACTGCGGCTCTTCGAGAAGTTTCTTGAGAAACCCGTTCTTGAAGTCCTTGACGATCTTCTTCGCGTTGCCCTTACTTTCGTCGACATCGGCGGTGATGGTGATGGCTCGCATCTGATCGACCCGGGTAATCTGCGAGTAGCCCCGTTGCACGTTCGTGGTAGCCAGTTCGGTCAGCGGGCGCTCGGACCGATCACCGGTTCGCACACGGATGTTGTTAAAATCGCGCATCGACCGCCGCTCGTTCACCGGGTAGCGGACCATCAGCTTGACTTCGTGGCGCCCGCGTTGCAGCCGCATCACTTCTTCGCCGTAGTAGGCGGCACGCACGGTTCCCGCCAGACTGGCCAGATCGACGTTCATCGCCTCGGCACCGGGTTTCGGCTTGAGTTGATACTCCCACTTGCCGGGTCGGCTATTGTCGGCGACGTCGAACACGCCCTCCTGCTTGGCCAGCTCCTCCTTGCACCGTTGGACCGCGCTCTCAAGCAATTCCATCTTGTCCGGCGTGCCGAGCAACTGAAGCTCGATCGGCGTACCGCCGGGGCCCATCGACACGGATGTAAACGAAAGGGTCTCGTAGCCGGGCGGAAGATCGGTCGCTCGCTTTCGCCACTGGGCGAGAATCTCGTTGCTGTCGATCGTCCGGTGCTCCGGCGCGACCAGTTCGATGCCGATGCTTCCCACGTGGCTGCCGCCGGCCGTGGCCACCGGCCCCGTGTCGCCGACGTTCACCTGCCCGACCGCGAGATGGCGAATTTTCACCAGAGGCGTGCCTTCGGCGGCCGACTCGCGATCCAGTTCGAGAATGGCGGCTTCCATTTGCACAGCGGCTCTCTCGGTAATCGCAGCCGGTGTGCCGTCGGGGTAGACCACCTTGCCAACGATCGACTCCCCGTCGAGTTTGGGAAAAGCCACAAAGGGCGTAATGCCCGATCGGACGAGCCCGCCAACCATCAGCAATACGGCGGCGGCGGTGGCGAGCACGATCGCCGGACGCTTCAGCGCGCCCTGCAACAGGGGCAAGTAGGCGCGCGTGATGGCCCACTGCAAGAATGAATTCGATCCGCGATTGACCCAGCGCATGAAGCCCTTCGGAGCCACGTCTTTGCGACCGTGCGCCAGGTGGCAAGGAAGAATCAGCGTCACTTCGACCAGCGAGAGCATCAACATCGCAATGACCGCCACGGGCATCACGGCGATGAACTTGCCCATCACGCCGGGAACGAAAAGCAGCGGCGCGAAGGCGATCATCGTCGTGGTAACCGATGCGGCCACCGAAGGCAGTACCTCGACGGTTCCGTCGATGGCCGCTTTGACGAAGCCGGATCCGCGCTGGCGATGGGCGTAGATATTTTCGCCGACCACGATCCCGTCGTCGACCAGGATACCCAGCGCCATGAGGAAGGCGAACATCGACAGCATGTTCAACGTCTGCCCGCCATAGAGCATCACCGCGCAACAGCCCAGGATGGAGATGGGAATCCCCAATGCCACCCAGAAGGAAAGCCGCAACTCCAGGAAGATGGCCAGTACCAGAAACACCAGTACCAGACCTTGCAGGCCGTTGCGAGTGAGCAACTCCATGCGGTCCCTGACGTGTACCGAGATATCGGCCCAAGTGCGGATCTTGTATCCCTCGGGCAGCACGTCGTTGCCGGGCTCTTCCAATGTAGCAAGGTATTTCTTCACTTCCGCGACGATGACCAGCAGGTCTTCGTTGGACGTGCTGTTGACCGAGATGACCAGCCCCGGCTGGCCGTTGATGCGGTTGATCGCCGTCGTGTCGGTAAATTCGTCGCGAACGGTGCCCAAATCGCCGACGGTGAGCGTCGCGCCGCCGGGCTGGGTGATCAGCGGGATCTTGGCGATCTCTTCGCCCCGTAGCCGCTTATTTTTCCCGCGCAGCAGCACCTCTTCCGACTCGGTCTTCATGCTGCCGCCGGGAAGCTCGACGTTCTTGCGCCGCAGAATCCGGGCGACCTCCTGCAACGTCAACCCGTACTCGCGGAGCGTCTTCTCGGAGATTTCCACGTCGATCTGATACGGCCGGGTGCCCACGATCTCGGCCTGGGAAACCGAGGGACGCTGCAGCAGATCGTCGCGCACCCGTTCGGCCACCTCGCGCAGGGCCACTTCCGCGCGGGGGTCTTCACTCTCGGGAGCAAGAATGCCCACGCGTATGGCCGTCTTGCGGAGCGTGATCTGCTTGATCTCCGGTTCCTCGGTTAATTCGGGTAGGCTGGGAATTCGGTCGATCTCGGACCGCACTTCGTTGAGCGTTCTCTGGACGTCGGGGATTTCCGATTCCAACTCCAAAATGACCGTGCCCATGCTCTCCCGGGCGACCGAGTTGATCGTCTTGATCCCGTCGACCGAGCGGACCGCCTCTTCGATCTTCTGGCAGATCCCCTCTTCCACTTCCGAAGGGCTGGCCCCGGGATAGGGGACCGAGATCTGAATGATTTCCAGCTCGAACTCGGGAAACACCTCGCGGCGCATCAGGTAAAGACTGATACCACCGACCAGCAGGATGCCCACCATCAGGGTGTTCATCGCCGGCGTGTTGTTGATCGACCATCGAATAAGTGATTTCATCGTCCGCGCTCGGTAGCTCAGTCCTTGGTTTTCCGCCCGACGGCCATGCCGTCCTTCAACTCGGCCAGGGGGCTCACCACGACCTGATCGTCGGCCGTCAGTTCGCCCTCCGGCGCCGCGATGGTCACAGTACTTTCGCAAACCTGCAACACACGCACGTCGACGATCTTCAACTTGCCGTCGCGCACACGCCACACCTTGCTACCCGGACGGATCGCCCTCTCCGATACTTGCAGCAGCGGCGTTTGAGGTTTTGCCAAGATTCGGGCGGTGACAAACATCCCGCGAACCAGCGCCGGCGGCCCGGTTCGATCCGCGGGCTGCACGGCACGGGGATTGTCGACCACAATGCGGCAGGGAACCATTCGAGTGGCCTCGTCCACGCCAATTCCGTCGTAGCGCGCCAGCTTGCCCTTCCAGGTGTACTCCACGCCGGCCAGCGTGTAGGCGACGTCGACGTCGCACGGCGGCAGATCGTAGCCGCGCGAGGGATCGTCCTGTACTTGGAGTCCCGGTGACGCCGTCTCCCGGTCCCAGATCCAGTAGAGATCGTCCATCTGCAAGCTACAGCGGATCTCGATCCTGGAGGTGTCTTCGATCTTCGCCAGGACGGTTCCCTTGCGCACGTAGTCGCCCTGCTCGACCATATCCTCGACGACGACTCCGTTGACCGGTGCCGTGATACTGGTGCGCCCGAGGTCGAGCTGCGCTTTGTCCAACAAAATCTGACCCCGATCTTGGGCCCACTCCAGTCGCCTACGCCGCGTGTTCAATACGCGCATCTGGTTGAAGAGGGTCAGCCAGGCGTTCTCGGCGGTCAGCAGGGTCCTGGTTGCCCCCTCCAGATCGGCGTCGGTCACGACACCGTCGGCGTGAAGCGTTTCGGCCCGTTGGTAATCTTCCTCCTGCAACGTCAACTGCCGCTCGGCCAGATCGATCAGCGACCAGGTGTTGGCGAATTCGCCGTCCAACTCGTTGACGGCCGCGTCCGCCTGATTGAGATCCATCTTCAATCGGCTGACTTCGGTGTCGTAGTCTTGCGGATCGATCTTGAAGAGTTCCAGACCGGGTATCTCGCCGGCCGGGCCGGTGACGAACTTGCCCGCCCGGCATTCGGGTGCTTTCTTCACGATCAGGCCGTCGACTTCGGCCGCCAACTCGATCTCGCGAAACGGTACGGCCACGCCGTCCGCTTGAATCACCAGCGGGGGACGGTGCGCCTGGACCGATTCCGTCTCGACCATCGGCGCGGTGTGTTTCGCGTCGCCGGAGCCGGCATCGGCCGCCGACTTCTTCTCACTGCCCATCAGCATGAACATGGCTACGCCGCCCGCCACGATGATCACGGGCAGAAGCACCGTTCCAAGGACATTCGAGCGATACCAGGAATCGTCTTTCATCCGACCCATCCTCTTGCAGTTTGGCTTCCGTTACGCGTGTGTCTCGCGAGCCGCCGCGCCAACCTCGGCCGACGGCCGATCACCACGGGCCAGCGGCGGCCCTAGTCCCAAGGCGGCCAGCATTACCTGGGCAATGTGTTCGGCAAGTTGCTCGGGTTTGTAGTGTTCGGAAAACTCCTCTTCGGAGACCATCAGCGGAATGATCTTGCCCGCCACTCGATAATGCACACACTGTCCGATGATGCTCAACCCGATCTGCTGCCGCTTGTACGAGGGCGTATCCTCGGGAAGAATCTCCGCCAGGATACGCAGCAAAATGCTGAAATTCTCGCCGAAGAACTTGCGCAGTAATGCGCTGCCCGCGGGGGTCGGGCTCTGCAACTCCCGCATCATAAGCGGCACCCGCCACGGCGCTGTTTCCACACCCAGAAGTTCCGTCATCATCGCCGAGATGTAGTCCTTGAGCTTCTCCGCCGGCTGCGTTCCCTCGGGCCACGTTTCCGGCAGGTGCTTGATCACGGCCGGGGGATGCGATCGCTGCAAGGTCTCGACATAGAGCGTTTCTTTGTCGCCGAAATAGTAGTTGACCGAGGCGAGATTCACCTCGGCCGTCTCGCAAATCTCCCGTACCGTGGCAGCCCGATAGCCCTTCTCCGCGAAAATCGGCCCCGCGGCATTCAGCAGTCGAGTCCGTGCGTCGTCCTTGCTCATGGTCCCGCCCCGAATTTCCACGGTTACAACAGCACCGGAAACGAACGTTCGTTTCAAACTAGTATATGAAACAAATGTTTGATTGACAAGCGATTCCTTGCTAATCCGGGCTATTTGGCGAAAGAATGCGGCGGAATGGTCCAGAGATACCGCCCTTTCGGGCTGTACGACAATAGCCCGACAGCCATAGGCGGCGCAGAAGCCTCACTGCGTCGCGTTCCCATGCCCAAGCGTGGGAACGAGAGGGGACTTCCGTTATAATGGGGGCATCGGACGATCGGATCGACGTAAGCGACACTTCGCACGGGACGTCGGCATGAGCAACGCCAGTTCGGGAAAAATCGACGCGTCACCGGCGGACCCACTCGTCCGCGCTCGCCCGCTTCCCGTCGACACGCCCTCACCTTCTCCTTCGCCGTCACGGCCTGAGCCGGAGGACGAATCCGATCTCCAACCGGCTGGATTCCTACGCGGCTCGTCGAGTTGGCTGACCAGCGCGATGGTCCACGGACTCCTCCTTCTCATCTTGGCTCTGATTACGTTCTCGATTCCCAGCGACGATTCCGCGGCCATGTCGCTGACGGCCACCGCCGACGACATCGAGGCCGACATGGAGGATTTGGATCGGCTGGGCGACCTCGATGCGGTCGAGTTGTCCCCGGCCGAGGCGCTGCCGGAGGTGATCGACGATCTGGGCATGGCCGACTTCGGCGATTTGGTCACCGAGCCCAACGCCATGGAAGCCGACGCAATGGCCCATTCCTCGCTACTCGACGACATCGGCCTGCCGTTTGGCGATGAGGGCGACGGGTTGGGATCGATCGGCGACGGTCTCGGCGGAGCGATGTTTTACGGAGTGAAGGCCCGCGGCAAGCGGTTCATCTACATCGTCGACAATTCGCTGAGCATGCAAGGCGGGCAGTTCGAGGCCGTGTGTGCTGAACTGTTTCAATCGGTCAGCAAGCTAAACGACCAGCAATCGTTCTACGTTTACTTCTTCAGCGACACGGCCTATCCGCTCTTCTACCCCACCCCGGCGGAGGATCTGGTTCGGGCCACCCAGGGAAACAAGTATCACCTGATGACCTGGATGCGGTCGGTCCATCTGGTATTGAAAACCAACGCGAAAAAGTCGGTCCAACGGGCCCTGGCCCAACACCCCGACGCCGTCTACATCCTCACCGACGGCGCCTTTACCGACGACACGCACCAGTTTCTGATGAAGCTCCAGGGCAATCAAATCCCCATCCACACGATCGGCATCCAGGTCAAGCCGCAAGACGGGCAGGTACTCCAATCGATCGCCAAGAAGCACCACGGCACGTATCGCTTCGTGCCGGTCAATCCCCGCTGGAACCAACTCGCCCAGCGAGTAAGCCGCCCCCTTCACAAGACTCGCGGCCCCGTATGGGGCACCGCTCTGCCGGTAAAGAAACCAGCGGCGAAGAAGCCGGGCAAGGGGGGCGGTAAGGGCAAAGGCGGCGGGAAGAAGAAATGATCGTTAGGGGAAAGGGGTTAGGTCTACTGATAGAGGCGAAGTAGACCGGAGAACTTCACACGGAATCAGGGGAGTAAGAACGTGACGACTAAAGATGAACGACAAGAGAATATCAGGAAGAAGGTAGAGCGATGCCTGAAAGAGGTATTCACCGACGACTTGCTGGAAATGAGTCGAGCCGATCAAATACGCATTGTCAGTCAAAAGATTGATAATCTCGACTACGGCTCGGTGATCAGTATCGACCCACGACTTCGCGCCGCCTGCAAAGAAGCACTCACGGACAAGGCCGTGGAGTTGGGGCTGTTCCTAGAGGGGTAACGGAGGCGGCTCTTTCCCGCCGCCAACGTGGCATGGGCCCCCGGCCCGTGCCAAACCCTTCACTCGCCACGACACGGCCGGGGGGCCATGCTACTTCACGCCTTGTGGCGACGCATGTGATGCCTCCCAAATCGTTTCGTCTCTCCGGTAGACAACACCGCACGAGCGGGTCAGGGAAGCATCACGGGAGGGGGCATGACCGCATCCATCGCGCGCCGGGTGCCAATCTCCCGAAGGGCCTGAGTTGCGTGCTGGCGGATCTTCTCGTCGTTGTCGTCCAGCGCCAAGATCAGTGGGTCGATGGCATTCAGGCCGAGGGCCCAAAGGGCGGTGTCCGCGGCGGACGACTGGCCGTCTTTCAGTTCCTCGGCCGCCATATCGAGAAGCGGCCGGACCGCACGCGGATCGCCGATCTGTGCCAGCGATGCGGCGGCCAGGATGCGAATCTCTATGTCCATGTCGTTTAGCGCCCGGAGCAGCGGCTCGACGGCCCGACGATCGCGCAGCCGGCCGAGCACCCGGATCGCTCCGCAACGGGCGTTTTCGCGCGTGCCCTGCAACTCGCGTAACAGCGGCCGAACCGACGGCCCGCCGATCTTGTATAGGGCGTCCTCGACGGCGTTGTGGTCCCAGAAGGTTCTCCGCCGCCGCTTGACCGTGCGTGCGGAGTAAGTGATCTGCTGATCCCACCGGGCGAGGACTTCCACCAGCGGCCCCACCGCCCGCGCGTCGCTGATCTTGCCCAGGGCTTCCACTGCCTCACGGACACTCCCCTTGCTCGGGTCGTTTAGCACTTCAATCAAAGCGGGCACGGCGCGTGGATCGCCGACCATGCCCAGCCACACGATGAATTGGCGATTATCTGTCCCCCCGTCTTTGAATGCTTCGACCAGGAAAGGCACATGTTCACTGGTGCTTGATGTAACGAATGTCCAGAGAATACATTCGCGTACCTGGTCCTGCTGGCTGAGCGAGTCTTGATCCTGGACATCATCCCACGGGTACAACTCAATCAGAGTATCGAGCGTCTCCGGATCGTGCTTCCTGGCCAACACCCGCGCGGCTACCAGGCGAACGGTCCAGTTCTCGTGCTTCAGGGCCTTGTAGAGCCGGTCGTACGCGGGCGGATCGAGGGACGCCAGGGCCTGGGCGGCGTCGGAGACCAAGTCGTCGTCCTCAAGGAATCTAGCGAGTGTCTCCTCGGCCCTCGGGTCGCCGAGACAGCCCAACGCGTCGATCGCCTCGGAGCGAAGTTTGTCGTTGTCCACTGCGGCCACCAGCGGCTCGAAAGCCCGGGGGTCTCCAGTTTCGCCCAGCAGACGAAGGACCTCAATGCGGATCGGGGACTGGGCGTCCTGAAACTCAGCCAATAGCGGTCCCGCGGCCGACGGGCCCATTGCCGCCAGCGCTTTCTCCAGCGCTCTTCCCCGACGATAGACTTGGACTGCCACAAGCCCGGCTTCGCGCAACTCCGCCTCCGAAAGCCCGCAAAACGCCTTGCGGCGCTGAAGTAGTCCGATCGCCGCCTTCTCTCCGCCGATCTTGGCCAGGGCTTTGATAGCGTCTCTGGCCCTGTCGTAGCGCAGCTTGTCGACCATTTCCAAGAGCGGCTCGACAGCCCGCTCGTCTTTCAGATCCCCCAACGTCTGATCGACAAGCGGGCCCAATTTCACAGGGTCCCGCTTCATGATCGCCAGGAGCGGCTCCACGGCCCGTGGATCGCCGAATTTTCCCAGGGCGCGGGCCATACTCGATATGTCGTTCCTTGTGTGGTTATCTTCGATTGTTTCGATCGCTTCGATCGTCTCGATCAAGGGTTCGACCGCGCGGGCATCGCCAGTCATGGCCATCCTGATCGCCGCGTCCGCACGGTCATGAGGGTTCCGTGCTTTCCGGTACATTTCCGAAAACAACTCGAATGTCCGCGGATGGTTCAAGGAAGAGATAGCCGACTTGACCTTCCACCGGAATTGCGGGTCGCACGTTTCGAGTTGTTCAATCAGCGGTTCGATATTCTCGCAGCCGACCTCCTTGAGTGCCGGCCCAACGTAGGGGCTCTCCGGATCCGCGACCACCTCGATCAACGCGCTGGCAGCTCTGGGGTCCCCAATCTCACCCAGAACCTTGACGATGGTGCTGCGGCCATACAAACGATAGCCGTTCCTGTCTCGCAGTACTTCACAGAGCCGGGGGACGATGGGACGTCCCATCGCCACCAGAGCGGCATACGTTTCATTTGGCTCGTCGCGACGGTGGCCCTTTACGGTGATACCGCGCGTCCTGAGATCGTGTAGCAGATCCTCAACCGACTTGGGTAGTCGGTCGATTTCATCTTCCCCGGAATTGGGTGATAGGTTACCGTGACCGTCAGCCGCGGGAGGCCCCTGCCGTTGTGCATCTGGCCGTACCGCGAGGTAGCGTCGATCACCGTGGCTCAGGCGGTCAAGGGGCACGACGACGACTTTGCCGTCGGTGGCCCGCTTGAGATGTACCCGGTCGGCCTCGACCTTGTGTAGTTCAGCCTCCACGGTGAAGTTTCCCGTGACGTCGGTCCAGGTGCGAACTCCCCCCACCGTCGCCATGGGGGCCACCAGGATGACCGCCACCAAGCCAGCCAGAACAATTCTCGCTCGCCCCATCGTACACCCCCTTTCGCACAATGAACCACAACCCCACACCACCGCGCCCGGCAGTGTACACCATGTCCATCCCCCGCTGCGGAGTCGATTGCCGCTGGGGGCTTGTCTTGGCTGAGTAAGGTGCAAGCTACGAGTTCAGGAAGCACTGGCGGGACGCCAGTGGCACCTAACCTGTCATCTTGTGTTTCGTGCTACTCCAACGACGGCTTCACAATCTCCCCGCGTGCCTGAGCCGGCGCATCTTCGTAAGCACCGAGAAACTCGGAGTTGGAATCGAGCCAGAGTACGAGGCGGTGGTAGTCTTCGGCCGGTAGCTTCACGTCGTGATGTCGCTTGTCGAGATACTCCAGCAGCTTCGAGGCGCGGGCGCCGAACTGGCCCGGGATCGTGCGGGAGCCGCCGTGGACGCCCGTGTTGATCGAGCCGTTGGTTACGTGAAAGTAAAAGCCGTAGTTGGCGGCCAGGGCGTTGTACGATCGCGTAAAGTTGCCGTCGATGGTACCGGACAGATCGACGGCCTTCTTCTCCCGGTGACACCCCACGCAGTGGCGGTCCAACACGGGCTGCACCAGACGCACGTAGTTGAACGGGTTGGTGCCATCGACCTCGGGCAAGATCTTCGACGGGCGGCGCTGCATGGCCATCGGCATCGCCGTGCGCGCCGGCGTCTGCTGACGTTTGGGTTCGTGGCAACCTTGGCAGGTGAGCTGCTCGCCGGGATGAACGTATGTAGCGCTACGCATCGACTGCACGGCCAGCCCCTGGGAATCCAACGCCTGGAAGTACAATGCCTTGCCGACCGGCGCCTCGAAGTGGGCGCTCCCGTCGGCCTCGACCGGCACGGTGCCCAACACGGCCCGGGCGTTGGTCTGGTTGGCCACGCCAACGCGCGGCTGATTGGGCGGCGCGGTCGACTTGGGCAAGACCTGGATGATCCGCAGATCGGTGACCTTCGTTTCCGCCGGCCATTGGAAATCGCTGTCGTAGACGTTGACCACCGAGATCGTGGCCGGTCGATCACCACCCGCGGCTTCCCGGGCGGCCAGCGTTTGCGTGGTCGCCTCGGGGATGACCGGCGGCATGGGACGCGCCCGCAACGGCATCGGGCTGAGACACGAGATCGACGTGTCGCGGTAGATCAGCTCCCGGTTGCCGTCGCTATCGATCCAGTAAATCCCCCGGTTGTTGGCGTTGGGGTCGTACACGCACAGATAGTCTTTCTCGCTCAGCGGCCATGGGGTGCCGTAGACCATGTGCGCGGGAATCGGGCGTCCTTCGGATTCGGCAAACGGCACGTCGGGCGTCAGCCGCGTGATCTGTGAACAGGCCCCGTCGTCTTCCAACCGCTGATCGATCATCACCAGCGACCCGAAGGCGTGGCCGTGATGGGCACCGGTCACGGCGACGTATTTGTGCGAACCGGGGATTGCGCGGATGTCCATCTCCATCCAGGGACGGCTCTCGCGACGCTCGGGATAGTTGCCGTGATACGAACGCGGGTCGCGGCCGTCCGGATACGAAAGCCACAGGTGATGGGCGATGTTCGTATCGCGGTCGACGTAATCCCAACGCGTGTAGACGAGCATGCCGT
>JABMRP010001069.1 GCA_013202535.1 Planctomycetota bacterium | reverse complement strand
GTCCGCAAGCTCCAACAACCCAGCCGCAGCCAGGAACTCGTCGGGTTCCTCGACTAACGCTTCGGCCAAGCTATCGACAACACACCCAACCGGGCGGTCCAGCAGGCTGCCCGGTTTTCTTTTCTTGGTGAATCTCTCGCGGGGGTGCCTGGGGTCGGACTGCGAGCAGCGAGCCCCCAGCGATTCTTGCCCCAAAGGGGCCAAAACATACCAGCCCAGGACAACGCCCTTGTTGTTTCACGCAAGTCGCCAACCAGATTCACGCGGGCCGTATCGTTGGGAGTGGCTATTGGCTTCACGCCCGTTTACGGGTGTTTCCGCCGCAGGCGGTCTTAGGCCCGGCATTTATGCCGGGTTCAGCCAAATCAACCAACTCTCACACCTTGAGCCCCGTTCACGGGGCTTATTCCCGTACGGCTTCAACCGATCCATCCAACTGGGTAGATCGCGGCTCTTGGCTATGACAACCTCCGAGGGCTAAAGCCCGAATGGCTATAAGGCCCGTGAACGGGCCTGACACAAATCTAACTTCAATCGCGATCCGTACCCGGCATAAATGCCGGGCCTAATACCGCCTTCGGCGGAAAGGACCGTAAACGGCCCTCTTTCGATTTGCCGTATTGCCGACGACAAAGATGTGCAAAACAGCAAAGGCAACGCCTTGGGTGGCGAGGAAACATGGCGGCCGAAGCCCCAAAGGGACGAAACAGCCGTTTTGCGGCCAGAAAACTCGTCTATCCAGAATGTCCCCTTTTTCTCCTCGCAGCAGCTTTTCTCCCCCGGAACTCCGGCTCGCCCGCATCAATCGTTCGTCAGTGTCCACTTGAGTACTGTTGCAAGAAGCGGTAATAACGCATGTTGCCCCAACACCTCCACTTCCGCTTGTTCCCATCCCCACTCCGATCGCAGCAACTCGCCGCTGCCATCAAGGATCGCCATGGTTGGATGCAGTATGCCCTTCACCACCTTTCGGATCTCAAAGACGTCGTCCCCCAGACGAAACACTTGGTCCGCGGAACCCTGATGTATTTCAACATCGCCCAACAGAGACTCATCGTCGATGGTTCGGTTTGCAGAGTCACGACATATTTCGACATTGCCCAACTTTGAAACATCGGCGATGGCTCGGATTGTTGCCCTTGTTGCTCCCCGAGTCCTCACGTTCAAGCGATGAAAATCGCCCCCCAAAGTACTCAACACTCCGCCCCTCCACACTCGGCCAATTATCCAAGTGGATTCCCTGTAGACTGCATATACGCGTCGCTCCGTGTCCTCCAAATACTCGTTCCCCAGAATGGCAAAAAAGGGCCGAAACTTCCATCGGACCACTTTGCCCACTGCATCATTGAGATCCTCAAGTTCAATCTTCTTTCCAGCCATCGGATGTGTTCCCTCAGGAAAGTTCGCCCTCGGTACCAAAACCGGAGAGAAAAGGGGGACAGGCGCGCTTATTGACGCGGTTACGTCGACACGGTTGCCAACCTGACCGACGGCCTCGGAGGGCCATCGTACAATCCCTTTGGAGTTCCTCTCCGACCAACGCTAATCTTCCCCTTTCGCCACCCGCTCTGCGTCCACCGCGCAAATCACGCGGAATCCGACGTCGAATACGACCTGATCGGCGGCGTAGGCTAGGCGTGAAGCGCTGCGGGCGCGTTTGGGACGGTCGTACCAGGAACCGCCGCGGACGACTCGTTTGGCCGTGGCACTGGGCTCGTTGCGACCGTCGGCGGCGTCGTACGGATAGGGCCGATAGCTCGACCGGGTCCATTCGGCGACGTTGCCGTGCATGTCGTGCAGGCCCCAGGGGTTGGCGGCAAAGGTGCCCACCGGGGCGGAGACGCGGTGCTTGTCGTTGAATCGCACATCGGCCGGGCGCCATGGGGGGATGGCCCCGGAAGGCAATCCCCAGCCTAGTGTGTCTTCGCCGTGGTGCGTGGCGTCGGAAAGATTGGCTGCGGGGGCGAAGTCGGTGTCCAAATCGCCGTACCAGTGCGACGTGGCCGTGCCGGCCCGGGCGGCGTATTCCCATTGGGCTTCACAGGGCAGCATGAACCGCCGGCCCGTCTTCTCCGAAAGCCAGCGACAGAAGGCCGCCGCTTGTTGCTGCGAAACTCGCACCACCGGCTGCTGCGGCGAGTTGACCGGGTAACCCCGTTCGCGACTGCTGAACTGGAGAAAATCGCCGTGCTCCAGCCGGCTGTCGTGGCCCGGGTCGAACAGCGCGTATTGAGCGTTGGTTATCTCGAACTGGCCCATCCAGAACGGGCGGTCGATTCGTGCCGCATGCGCGGGCCCCTCATCGTCGTAACCGGCGTTGTCGCCCATGACGAACTGGCCGGCGGGGATCAGGGCGAGTTGCAGCTTCATGCCCTCGCCCAGGTCGATGCCCAGCGTGGCCGGTTCGCCCGCGGCCGTTTGACGGCGCACCGCTTCAGTGGCGTCGAACGGCCAGTTGGCGACCGTTGGGGTGTCGGACCCGCGGGGTGCTACCCGGGGGCGTGGAAGAGAAGGAGTGGTTGCGTAGGGGGTAGTGATCGCTTCGGGGTCGTCGTCCATGCCGGTATACAACTTGCGCATGGCAGCACGTCGAGCGGCCTGATTGGCAACGCGGCCCGTGCCGCAGATGTCGGCCCAGGTACCGTGGGCGGGGGTGTGCAGGTCGATCCAAGTGACTAGCCGGTCCCGCGATTCGACGTCGAGCGTCACGCCATGGTGGCCCTTCCGCAGGATTTGCATCAGCTTCGTCGTATCGGCGTGAAACTCGCGCGGCGGGAGCATGTGCAGGTCGCTCTCGATGGTCGGCGAGCGGACAAACTTGCGCAGCTCGAAATAGGACGGCGAGAAATGGGCCGCCCCGTTATACGTGCCGCTACCGGCCTGCATGTTGATGTGCGGCCGATCGGTCAGGTCGACCAGCGTCTGCCCGTCTTCGCGAACTTGGCCGTTGTGGCAACTCGTGCAATGGCGATCGAGCACCGGCTGCACCTCGCGGGTAAAACCGAACCCTCGCGCCGGTCCGTACCAGGGCTTGATCTCCGATGGCGGACGGACGGCCGCGGTGGCAACCTGGCGTACCGGCGGACTGGTGTTCTGATGGTCGTGGCAGCCGACACACGAG
>JABMRP010001068.1 GCA_013202535.1 Planctomycetota bacterium | reverse complement strand
TTCTCGGGGTTTCACGCCCACAAGTGCCGGCGCCTTCGGGTGGGCGTTAAACGAATTCCCCCATCACAACCGCGGAAACGACCCCTCCGCCACCAGCCCCAGCGTATCGCGATTAAGCAGCCGAATCCGATTCGCCCCCGCGTCGGCTATCAGACCCGCAGCCACCAGCCGGCGAAACGTGCGGGAGAAGGTTTCGCTGGTTAGGTTCAGATGGCTGGCGACGTGGCGCTTCAGGGCGGGCAGTTCGACCGTGCCGTCGGTGCCTGGGGCGACTTCCAGCAGGTATCGGGCGATGCGGCCGGCGGCGTCGCGCAGCACGACGTCTTCCATCAGGCCCACTAGGTGGCGAACCCAGAAGGCGACGCCCTTGAGCATCTTCAGGCAGAGTTCGTGATCCGAGGCCAGGACCTCTTCGAAGAGGTCCAGCGGCAGCAACATGCAGGTGGTCGGGGCCACGGCCTCGGCGTTGGCCGGGCAGTTGAACCCGCCGACGGCGGCCACTTCGGCGAACGTACCCCCCGGGCCCACGATGTGCAGCACGTGCTCCTTGCCGGCGGCGGAGGTCTTGAAGATCCGCACCAGCCCGGTACCCACGACGAACACGCCCGGGCATGCTTCCTCCTGATGAAATACCAACTGTCCCTTGCGAAACTTGCGGATTACCGCAATCGAAGCCAGCCGCTGCCGCCCCTCGGGCGACATGGAAGCAAACAACGGGCAGCGGTCGAGGATATCGGCGGCGGTCGATTGCACGGGAACCTCTCGAATTATCTCAAATAAAACAGGCAAAACTTGACCCAGATCAATGCCCCGCGGGGCCAATCCCCATAAACTTCCTGAAACAGACGCAAACCGACGAGAAATTTCCCCGCAATTGACCCAGATCAAGGACAGAACACGCGAAACATCCGATTCTATGAGGACACGGCGAAAACGACCACCCGGTCCGCCCTCAACCGAAGAAATTAACCACCCATTCTGACTATACCAAAGGAGCTTGTTCGATGTACTGCAATCAATGTGAACAGACGGCCCAAGGAATTGGATGCTCGACCAGCCCGGGCGTCTGCGGCAAAGACGCCGACATCCAGTCGCTGCAAGAGACACTGCTTTACGGCTTGAAAGGGATGGCCTCCTATGCCCATCACGCCCGCCGACTGGGCAAGACTGACGAGGGCGTCAACGCGTTCATCGAAGAGGCCCTGTTCGCCACGGTGACCAACGTGAATTTCGACATGGGGTCGCTGTTGGGGCTCGTGCTGGAATGTGGCAAGCAGAACCTTCGGGCGATGGAGATTCTCGACCAGGGGCACCTCGAGCGATACGGTGATCCCTCGCCCACCCAGGTGCAAGAGGGCACCAGCGCCGGCCCCGGCATTCTGATCACGGGCCACGACATGGTCGATCTGGAAAATCTGTTGAAGCAATGCGAGGGGACACCGGTCAAGGTGTACACGCACGGCGAGATGTTGCCGGCCCACATGTACCCCAAGCTCCGCGAGCATCCCAATCTGGCCGGCCATTACGGCGGCGCGTGGCAGAAGCAGCGTAAAGAGTTCGCGGCCTTCTCCGGACCCGTGGTGGCGACGACCAACTGCATTCTCATCCCCAAGGACGAGTACGCCGGCCGATTGTACACGACTCGATGCACGGCAGTGCCCGGCGCCACGGTCATCGCGGACGACGACTACTCCGCCGTGGTCGCCCAGGCGCAAACGTGCGATCCGCTTCCCGAGGCCGTGACCGGCCAGTCGACGATCGGCTTCCATCAGGACGTGATCCTGGGTCTGGCCGACACGATTGTCCAGGCGGTGAAGGACGGGAAGATCAGCCACTTCTTCCTCATCGGCGGTTGCGACGGAGCCGAGGCGGGCCGCAACTACTTCAGCGACTACGCCCAAGCGACGCCGGCCGACTCGTTCATTCTCACCCTCGGCTGCGGCAAGTACCGCATTCGCGACTACGACTACGGCGAGCTGCTCGGTCTGCCGCGGCTGTTGGACATGGGCCAGTGTAACAACGCCTACGGCGCGATCAAGGTGGCCACGGCG
>JABMRP010001067.1 GCA_013202535.1 Planctomycetota bacterium | reverse complement strand
GAGATACAAAGGCCGCTGCCAAGGCAGGGGCCCCATGAACTGGCACCCAGGCGAATGCCGACGACATGAAGGCCGCCATGAAGTTCGCGGTGATGATGGTTCAAAAACACTCCGAGACTTTGTGTGATCCATGATGAATCCGATGACGCGCGCCCAGCCCGCCGGAATAGACGATAGCGGGACAGGTTCGCTTTTCGTGAGGTATGCAATGATATCGAACACGTATTACTCACGAGCCATCCATTCGGTGGGAGGCTTCAAGTTGGCCCTTCTTACCCTCCTTGCGGTTTGCCTGATGCCGTCGCTGTACGCACAGGGCGAAGACAATCGTTGGGACCTCGGAACGGACGATACCCAAATCACAATCGGTGTCTCCAAGGATCATCCCGTGTTGAGTCGTCTGACGGATTCCGTGACGGGGCACAACTGGGCCGGCAAAGGAATGGTCGCCCCGTTGATGGAAACGGTGTGGGTCGAAGGCCGCGAAATCCCCATTTCCTGGACTTTTCAGCATGGTGTGATGGATCGCAATTCGGGGAAGCTCACGTTGACTTTCACATCTGCCGATCCAGAACTGACGCTGCAATCGATATGGGCGTAACCGGTGTTCCGCTATGTGGCCAGTTGCCAGGTGAGTTGTTGGAGGATTTGGCGTTGGGGATAGAGGCGTTGGGTTTCTTGTCGAATGCGGTGGACTTGCAGCGGTGACCATTGGTCGTTGATGGACGTGCTGCGGAGGTTGAGCATCGCTTGGGCACCGTCGATCGTCCAACGCATGCCCGCCCGCTCCATCCGGTCCTTCACCAGGTGGCGGCAAGCACCCTCGATCACGCCGCTGGCTATGGGAAAGCCGGCGGCCAGGTACTCGTCGTAATGCATGCGATTGCGGTTGCGATGGAAGTAGTTGCAGATCTGAGTCAGTTTCTTCTGCTTCGCCGCAGACAGGCCGCGCTTGGTCGCCATCTGACGCAGACCGCCGATCACGTAGCCCACCTCGCCCCGAAGAATACGCAACGTGCGGTTACGCACGAAGGCCGACGCCTCGCCGCTCCCTTCCGCGTGGAACAGGTAGGCGGCGTCCCACAAATAGCCTGTCGCGTGCAGAAGGTCGAGGATTTCCACCACGTCCTCACACGGCAAATGCGTCGCACACGAGGTCCACAAGCTGCGCTGCCCGTCCATCAGGCAGACCGTCGGTTGGCCGTCACGCCGTCGTGCGTCGGCCTCTTGGGCCATCCAGGTGAACACTTCCGTCTCCGCGTCGACGTGCATATCTCCCTCGTCGTACGTCAAGCTCGACCAGAGGCGTTTGTGCTGTGCGACCGGCTCGGGCGATTCGTCCGGCTGACGCCCAAGACATTCTCGAAAAAGCGCCTCGACCACGTCTTCCGGGGTGCGATGTTTCGGATCGACCGTGTAGACGCAGCCGATCGTGGCCATCTGCTTTTTGTTCGCCTTCTCGCCCTTCTTGCGACGCGCGCCGACCGGCCGCTGATCTGCCGGCCGTCGCATGGGAATCCCCTTGCCGTCGGCGGTGACCACGAGAATCTCGCCCTCCTCTTCCGCGGGCGGCTTCTCAAGCGAGCTGCGAAAACCCTCCACCGACTCGGCCATCTTTCGGTTCATCCGTTCCAGGCTGTCGACTGGAAGCGAAAGCCCCAGGATGGTTTCCAGCGTCTGGGCCGTTCGGGCAAACGCATGTTCGACCGAAAGCATCCCGGCCCAATCCTGAAGCACGTACGAATACTCGCTCTCAGGCAACTTCAACCGGGCGTCCAGCGGCACGAAGTCGATCCGTTGTCCTTCCCGGGTGCCGTAGACGAACCGCGAAAGCGTAAACGGCCCGAAGATCGAGTGATACGTGCGTTGGTGCGGCTCGGGCAGCCGCTTGAGTTCTTCCCCATCGGGCATCTCGATGGTTTCTCCCACGTCGCCATCGCCCTGCATCTGCAAAAAGTGGCCTGTCGCCTGCCGCCCCATCGCCAGGACGCGCTGCCAGACGCCTTTCTCCACCTCGTGCGCGGCGGTCCCCTCGACGGCCGCCTGCCGCACAAAGGTCGCCAAATCGTCGGCCATCTCGGTCAGTTCCTTGACGTTGTCAAACGCCGCCATTTCTGCCATGATCATCATTCGGCCTCCTTGCCGAGGGAAACATGTTTGTTAGAGATCTATGTTTACCCCAAGGAGGCCGTTTCTGTCACCGTCAATTCAACGCAATACCCTATATCAACACACCTTACAGCACCGAGGAACGCCGGTTACGCCCTTTTGAATTTGTTCCAGGTGTATTCACCAGGGGCTAAGTCGCGTGCGTCAGTTGGCGTCGGGTGATGGGATTTTCAGGAGTCGGGCGTTGGCCCAGTTGGCCATGTCGCTGAAGTAGTTGTCGCCTGCGTCGGTGACGACCAGCCGCAATCGCTTAACGCCGGTGACGGAGACGTCGATCGTTTTCGCTTCGCCCAGGCCGTGCATCACGCCGGAGTCGGCCAGTTGGTCCTGGTCGCCAAAGACCTGGAAGACGACCGTGCCGCCCGACTCCGCGCCGCCAACTTGGGCGTAGAAGCGGGAGTAGGCGCCGTCCAGGCGATAGACGATCTCCGAGGGAGCGTGCGTGCCGATGCCCTTTCGATGCCGACGGGTCCCGAGACGCACGGGGTTGCCTTGGACGTCCTTGTTCACCCGCGGCAGCCCGTCCTTATTCGGCGTCCAGCCCGATTGGCCCGATTCCCATGGGAGGTCGCTCACGTAGACCCAGTCGCCTTCGGGCAAATCCGGTTCGGGCGGTCTTCGCGGCGGCGGGTCGGGGAGCACGACCACTTGGTGTTCCGCCTCGGTGCCGCGGATAGAGAGCAAGTCGGCCCGGGGCCGCTCGGCGAGCGCGTCGCGCAGGACCGTGAGCGAAGCCAGGAGGGTCTGATAGTCGGGGTCGGCCGTGTCGGCGAACACGGTGCCGTCGCACCGCTCCCACCCGGCCGCGGCTCGGGCCAGCGGGGCGGCCAAAATGCGGCTCTTTTGCACGTCGCGGCGGTTGAGGCTCAGCCACCAGGTGTCGTGCCGTCCGTCTCCTCCCCCGTGACACCGCGCACAGCGACGCCCGTGAATCTCTTCCACCGCCTTGCGCACCGGGTCCGCAAAAAGGTTGCGATTCGGGCCGCAGAAGTGCTCGTACCGGTCGTAGTAGACGGCGTTTGCGTCGATCCAGTTGAGGAGCCGCTGCCACTCGTCCTCGGTCAGCTCGACGTCGTGATGTCCGGCGGAAAGCAGCTCCGTCAAACGCGACACCTTCGACCCGTAGGTGAGCGGGAACCGCGCGTAGACGTCGTCGGGATGGTCCCACCGGTTCGCGTTGGCCACGCTGAGAAACGGCAGTAGTTCCTGGTAGGCGACGGTGAACTGGTCGGTCAGGTCGTCGGTGAGGATCACGCCGTTGGTCATCCGGTCGTACGTGTGGCAGCCGGCGCACTTCTCGTTCACCAGCGGCTGCACGTCGCGCAGGAAGCTGATGATCTCGATCCCCCACGGCGGCGGCACGGGGCGACTCGGCCCGCGGTACAGGGCACTGGGCGTGGCCTGGGGCGGGGCCGTGTTGCGCGATTCGTGGCACCCGATGCAGCCCCGCTTCTCGCCCGGCTTCAGGCAGACGACGCTCCGCATCCGCTGAATCTCGCGGTAGTTTTCGTCCAACAACTCGAAGTAGACGTTGCGGTTGGCCGGCACGACAAAGTGGGCGGAGCCGTCGAGCTCAACGGGAACCGTGCCGAAGATTCGCTTGATGGTGAAGATCTCCGTGCCGGAGGTCAGGATCACGCCGCCCGAACGCACGCTCTTGCGGGGCACGTCCTCCAGCACCCGCAAATAGCGGACCGTGCCGCGCTCGACGCCGGTGAGCCCGACGTAGACGTCCGACACGACGAGCGTCGCCTCGGCGTCGGCGGCGTCGGTGTTTTCCGGCGCGGTGCTCCGCGCGTACGGCCGCGGGCGAGCGACCAGCGGAACCGGCTCGGCGCACGATATGTCCGGATCGCGCAACACCAGCGCGAGGTTGCCGTGCCGGTCTCCCACGTAAAGCGCCCAGCTCCGCTCCAGCCATGGCAGCACGGTGGGCGTGTAGGAGCAGAGATAGGTCGACTCGGAGAGCGGCACCGGATCGCTGAACCACCCGTAGCGGCTATCCTCGGCCTTCTCGCCGGTGACGGGCACGTTGGGCGTGAGCACCACGAGCGGCTCGGGGCCGTCGATTCCCCGCCTCACGTCGATCAGTCCGATCGCCCCGTGCGTCTGCCCGTGATGGGCCGTGAGAAGGGCCGTCACCTTGTGGCTCTCGGGCACCGGGCGGGGGAACATAATCACGTTCGGCCGGATCGTCGCGTTTCCGTAGAAAGGGGCGACCATCGTCCCATCCGGGTTCATCGTAAAAGGGTTGTGAAGCGCGGTGACCGAACGCTCGTTGTACTCCCACCGGCCATAGAGGATCCGGCCGTCGGGAAGCACCGACGGCGTGAAATCGTTGAACATGTTGAAGCTCAGTTGCCGCACCGCGGAGCCGTCGCCGTTCATCACGAACAACGTGGGCGAGTGGCGGTTGCCGCCGCACATCACGTAATGCTCCGAGCGGTCGGACGTGAACCCGATCTGGCCGTTGGGCAGGTAGAACGGCTCGCAGT
>JABMRP010001066.1 GCA_013202535.1 Planctomycetota bacterium | reverse complement strand
GCTTGGGACAGGGGGGACTTTCTGTCGGACTCACTCGCCGCCGGACGGCGGCTTCGCAGGTAGGATATTCTCTGAGGGCCTCTTTCCGCATTTGCCGTGCCGCGCGGATTCCGTGCCCTGGGATGACCCGTTTGGATAGCCGTAAACAGTGATCGTAGCATAACTTACAGGTTCTCGTTCGGTTTGCCTCGCACCCCGATTCAATGGCCCGCCACGTTGTCCCCACTCGACACGATCGCGCCGGATGTTGATTCGATACAACGGCCGTTGCTGCCGTGGTATATTGGGAAACACTGCGATGCGCTGCGCCATCTGAGCGACGTACCGCAACGGGAGGTAGTTTCGCCCTTTCGCGGCAAGCACCATCGGCGGGTAACGATCCACGGCTACGTCGCCGAAGGCCACCCGCGCAGTTCCCCTGATTCAACCCATTCACTGGGAGAAATCATCCTCCCCGTCGGGGACACCGTGGCCGCGCCATTTGCTGAAGTGGGGCGATCTCTTCGCCCAGTCGCGGATGAGACGGTTTCCCCCGTCCCAGAATGCGATTCCCGATTCCTTCAAGCTGCCCAAACTGCCATCAGCGAGGATGAAATTCATCTTTCCCTCGTGGGGACTCGACTCCAGCAGTTCGGGAGATTCTCCGTCACAACTCAGGTCTCTCGGTTCCATCCAGTGGATGCCCGATTCCTTTCTTTCCACCAGCAAGAGCCTGTGCGCACCGCCCAGAAGCGTCTCGCGACTGGGCGACGTGGCACCCGGCCAGAGCGTCTCCGGCCCCACGACGGCAAGATAACTGGCGCAGTCGCGGGGGCCTTCATCGCTGGGGCAATGGAATTCTTCGGCCGCGATGGGATACTTTTCGGCCAGCGCCAGATTATGCGGACTGTTCCAGGGTTGAGAGAAATCGTATTCCTGGTACAGCGCCCCGTGTTCCAGGTAGGGAAGGATAAGCACTCGCCAACTGTGCATCGGCTTTCCCTGGGAATCGGCTACGAAAGCCGGAGGCAATGTGCCGAAGTCCTGGTGGTAGTTGGCCATCGCCAGGGCCAACCGTTTCATGTGGCCTCGGCAGGCGCCGCAAAGGGCCTCCGTCCTGTTCTTCTCGCAGAGGCCCGGCAGAAACGGCACGACCCCAAGCAGAACTCCCAGGCCCAAAGTGATCACAAACCGACGCAAGCTCTCAGAAGTGGTGCGGACTTCCGATTTACGTTCAGAAGTCGATGGTGTCTGGTCCACCATTTCCGCAGCCTCCGCGTGGTGGGTTATTTGACGGATCCTCTACCTTCTTCCCGCTCTCATACCATTTCATATCCGTGATCGTGCCGATTGTCGATCCTGCAAGATCTGAGATTGGGCTCGCCGTGTGCCACTACCTCAATCCGCCCACAACCGCTCACGCCCCTCTCCGCCGATGCCGTGGTGCGCGAGGGCGGGCAAGTGATCGCATGGCACGCGACGCGACAACTACCAGAAGATCAGGTACAGGGCGATCGTTACCGCGACAACGACCAAGCCGCAGATCTTCGCGCCGTGGGAGGAGGTCATGTCGAAGTCTTGCTGCTCGGGCAGCTTGACCGGTTCCTTCAGCGGCATGATCGCGGTGACCACTGCCAACATGCCGGCCAGGGCGCCGACGGTGATGGCCATGCGGTTGAGAAACGCCACGTCGCCACAGAACATGTGGAGCAGTCCGTAAATGATCGGGCAAAGGACGAGCCCGAGCACGCCGGCGATGCGCGGCGTCTTGGGTATGAACAGCCCGAACAGGAAGACCGTGAGGATTCCCGGCGAGATGTATCCCTGGAACTCCTGGATGAAGTGGAACGCCCCCTGGTATTGGGGCTTGGCCAATTCGGGCGCGATAATGCATCCGACCAATACGGCCAGCGGCACGCAACAGCGACCGACCGTCACGAGATTGCCCTGCGAGGCATTCTTATTGACGTACTCCTTGTAGATATCCATCGTGAAAATGGTGGAGGCCGCGTTGAGCATGGCCGCCAGCGAACTGACCACCGCTCCCATCAACGCGGCGATCAGGAACCCGCGAAGACCTTCGGGGCTGATATTGGCCACAAGCGTGGGAAAGGCGGAGTCATAATCGTATCCGGCCAACTCCGTTTGGACTTTTAGGTCTTCATTCACTTTGCCCGTCGCCTTCACCAAAGCGCCGTTGAGGTTCGCCAGATCCTTGCCCTCGGGAACGTCGACACCGGAAAGCGCGGCGTTGAGCTTCGAGAGTTCTTCGTCCTCCAGGACGTCCTTCTCAATGACCGCGGCGTTGAATGCCAGGACACTCCTGGCCTGCTCGGGATAGAGGTTGGCGAAATCGCGGTCGAACTTGAACAGCTTGCCCGCCGATTCGGGTGTCTTCTCCACGTCCTCGAAGGCGGCTAGTGTCTCCTTATTGGTCTTCTCCGACGCGTTGGCCTGCAATTGGGCGTGGTAGAAGGAAAACGCGATGATGCCGGGAATACAAACGATGAAGGGAATGATCAGTTTCAAGCTGGCGGCAAACACGATACCCCGTTGGCCGTCGGCCAGCGACTTGGCCCCCAGGGTGCGCTGCATGATGTACTGGTTCAGCCCCCAATAATAGAAGTTGGGAATCCAGATGCCCAGGATCAGGGCCGTCCACGGAATCTCCGGGTTGTCGGCCGGTTTGATCATGTGCATCTTGTCGCCCTTGAGCTTCGCGAATTTCTCCCCGAAGCTGGCATCCTCTTCAACGCCGATCTTCTCGCAGACTTCCGCCGGGTCCATGTTGTAATCCTCGGGCTTGTCCAAGGCCCGAAACGTCAGCACCATGATGATCAACCCGCCGACGATCAGCGCGGAGCCCCAGAACAGATCGGTCCATGCACAGGCTTTCAACCCGCCGGCGGCGACATAGCCGGCCGCCGCGATACCGACGATCCAGGACAGCGTGCGGATGTCCAGCGGAATCCCTTCAATGCCCAGGAGATTGTGCCCCGCGAAGAGCGGCTCCAGCGCCTTGGCCCCCAAGTAGATGACCGTGGTGATGTTGACACAGACGAGCGTGGCCACCATCAACATCGACATGATGGCGCGTGCCGATTGGCTGTATCGATACTCGAGGTATTCGGGAATCGTGTAGATGCCGCTGCGCAGAAACTTGGGCAGGAAGCAGAAAGCCACGACGACCAGCGTAATGGCCGCGATCCATTCGTAACTGGCCACGGCCAGGCCCACGTAGTCCTTGGCCGCCAGTCCCGACATGCCGACGAACTGTTCGGCCGAGATGTTCGCCGCAATCAGCGAGAAGCCGATCAGCCACCAGCTCAGGCCGCGACCGGCGAGGAAGTACGACTCGCTATCCTTCTCGTGGCGGCTTTTGGAGATGCCGAAGGAGACGACCGCGACGACGAATACGACGAAGATGATGACATCGATCAGCGTGAATTCCATGGAATGGACCTTTTCTCCAGAACTTGCGAACGGTTGCTCGTCAGGCCGCCGGTATTCGCCGAGCCGTATGGCGGTGCGATCCGAGGGCGTCTGCAAGAATCCCAGACTACCCACCCCGCTGTGGGAGTCAACCCTAGGGGGGGCATAAATCGGATTGTTCCGCGGTTTTCCGGGAAGCATGGTCCAAGCCCTCGAAAGTCCATGGAGACAGTGCCACCAGAACGCATACCTCGCCAGGAGGGGTTTCTTTCTGCAGGTTTTTCTGGCGATTTTTCTCTCCCTACGCCAAATTCGTTGACGCCGGCTTTTTTCTAACTACACTGGGCGGTAACGTCTGGGGAAAGGTTCCGGTTTTCATCGGGGCCGTTTCGCGCCGAAATGGAATTCCCACCGGGTGATCTGCCCGGCGGCGCAGACCGGCGCAAAGAGGCACATCGAATCAACACAGCACGAGCATTCGGCGGGCGAGTCAAGGAAATTCGGAGTGAATCTGGTGCGACGTCTACTTCTGGCCGCTGCAATGACGGCCCTGGTATCCACGTCGGCGATATCCGTCGACAGCGCTGACTCTTCACGGTGCAATCATCCGTATTGATTCCGTTGGCAGTTTCTTGCCTGAGACATAACAGCTTCGGCCCGCAAGCACGAGGGAAAGGATAACGACGATGAGTATCCGAGGATTCGCACAAGGCGCAGTCATGTTGGCCGCGGTGACGGTTCTGGCATCCGCGGCCCCGGCGGCGGTCGTGCTGCAGTTGGACATCGAAGAACGCGGGGTGACGGACCTGGTCCCAGGTTTTGAGAGAATCACGCTCGACGACGGCGGCTTTGCCAACGCGACGAAGACTTTCTCCAGCGGGATAACCGTCGACATCAATGCGGTGGGATTTACGTTCGCCGACTACGACCGCCATCGGACTTCACCGTCGGACTATTTGAGTCAGGCTCCCATCTACCGCGACTTCATCTACGGCAGCGCCAGCGATTCACCCGCCCTCGGTCTGAACACTACTATCACCGGATTGACGGCCAATCAGGAATATGGCGTCACCATCTGGTCTTTCGACAGCGGCAGCCCCGGTCCTCGCGTCTCCGACTGGTGGGTGCAAGACGCGCGGGGTCACGTGTCGGTGATGGAAGACTACACCTTCGACAGGAACGTGGCCCCGGTTGCCGACACCGACAACCGCTTCACCTTCCTGGCAATTGCCGACGCCGGTGGCCAGGTGGTTATCGAAGGGCGAGGGGACACGGCTACCAGTGGATCCAGTCCGGCCGTGTTTCTCAACGGGCTCCAACTGAATGAGATCGGCACGCCACCACAGGTCGTGGCGGTGGACATCAATGACCGTGGCGCTTCGGGGCCGGCCAACACCCAGCCCGGTTTCGAGGAATTCTTGATGCACGGGAGCGAAGGTACCGCGGCCCGCACGACGACCCGCGACCTCGACTCGGCCCGGGTGACAATCAGCGGCGTGCATGGCAACTTGGACGATCGCCGCCGCACGGCAACCAGCGACAGCGCCACCTACGACCAGCAGGAATTGCAGCGGGATTTCCTTTTCGCCCAGAATGTTGGGGGAGTAGACGAGGAGTTGGACGTATTCGTGGAGGGTTTGGCGCCCGGACAGAAATACGTGGGCACGGTCTGGTCGTATGACACGTCTTCCAACCCGGCCCGCACCACCGACTGGTACGCCAACGGGGAGCTGGTCCGCGCAGGCTACCAATTCGCCGGGAGTCAGGTGCCGCTGGACAACGATTCCAGTTCGTTCAGTTTCTATGCCACGGCGGACGCTGACGGCAACGTATTGCTCAAGGGCAAGGCGGTTATCACCACCGACCACGCGTTGTTCCTGGACGCTTTCAAGCTCAGTGAATTCGCCGGGCCGACGAACGAGTTGGCCATCGATTTTAACAATCGCGGCGCCGGCGGGGCGGCCAACACGCAAGCCGGCTTCGAGGAATTCACACTCGACGGGGCCGGTCTGGCCTCCGCCAGCCGGGCCTTCGGATCGGCCGTCGTCACCGTCAGCGGCATGAATGCCCCGCTCGACGGCCGACGCCGCACGGCGCCCAGCGACGGCAGTGATTTCGACCAGCAAGAGTTGCTCCGCGACTTCGTGTTCGCCAACAACGGCAGCGTCACCGACGAGGGAGTCGACGTTCGCATCCAGGGGCTGGTCCCCGACCAGCAGTACGTGGCCAGCATCTGGTCGGTCGACGATGGTTCGGGACCGACTCGCACCAGTTTCTGGTCCGCCAACGGCGAACTAGTAAGGCAATACAGTTTCGACGGAGGCGCGATCTCGGGGACCGTGGCTCCGCCGGCCAATGGCTACTCCTTCCGTTTCTATGCCACGGCCGACGCCGACGGCGAGATTCTCATCAACGGACAAGCTGGAGCAGGCACGCAGCCGTCACTGTTCCTCAACGCCCTGCAACTCGCCGAGCCCGTTGCCGGAGACACCGGACAGGCAGCCTACTCTCAAACGGTACTCAACCAGCAGCCGCTGGCCTACTGGCGCGCCAACGACGCCGGACCCGGCCTCACGGCGGCCGATGCCACGGCTAACAACAACCCGGCCCTGTACAATAACATCCACGGCAGCAGCATCAATGCCCCCGATCCGTCCAACGGATTCGTGGGATTCGAGGGCGTCAACACGTCGGCGATGATGGGCAACAACAGCGGCATCACCAATAACCTCCCCGACAACGGGCTGTTTAACGACGATGGCGGCACCTACCAAATGGGCACCGACTCGGGGACGGTCAGCTTCTGGGTCAACGTGGGCGACGGCATCGACGGTGCGTCGGCCCGGGTCATGTTCCAGGGCTCCGATGCGGCTCGCGGCGGGTTCGACGTCAACTCGATCACTGTCGGTTTTGGCACCAACACCTACGGCGCCACGCAGGCCGGCCGCTTGATTGCCAAGGGTGGAGACAACACGGCATGGGGTAGCGAGGATATCCGCGGCACGGGCTGGCGCCTCGTAACCGCCACTTGGGACGGAACCGACGTGAATCTGTATCTGGATGGACGCCGCCAGATCGAAGCCACGGCCCATATCAACAACGGCAACGCGGATATGACCGGCCAGTTCCGTTTCGGCAAGGCCAGCGATCGCACTTTCGAGGGGCTGATGGACGAAATAGCCGTTTTCAAGGATCCGCTCACCCCGGCCCAGGTTCAGGCCCAATACAACACGGCCGTTGACGGTTTTGCCCGCACGCGAGGATTGGCCGTGGACATGGGAGCAACCGGCCATCAGATCCAGGATGGTTTTGAAACCTTCGAGTTACCCACCAGTCCACCCGCCGGCGACCACACTCGCGCCTATGCCAGCGACTTCGCCAAGAACGGCACGGACGTCACGGTCACTCTGCTGGGCAACCTCAACGGTGCCCGCGACCGTAGCGGCGTGACACACACGATGGGCGATTTGGCCGATAGCTTCGTGTTCGGCACCAACGAAGTCAGCATGACCCTCGGGAATCTGGCCCCCGGCTATTACGAACTGGTTACCTACCACCACGATCAAGCGGCTCAACAGAAGACTATCGATATCCTGGTCACTACTGACGCCATCGGCGCGGACGTCCCTCTCGATCTGGGCATTGCCGCCACCACAGGTTCAAACCCCAACGACATCGCCAGCGGGTCGGTTACCTTCATGACCTACGGCCAGAGCGACGTACTGATAAGTTTCCAGGATAACGGCGAGTACACGCGGTCGGGATCGGTCGTGGCCCTGAGCGGCTTTGAACTCCACTTGGTGGACAGGGGAGTTCCCGAGCCGTCTACGTTCGTGCTGGCCGTCCTGGGACTTCTGGGGTTGGGGCTGATCGCGCGGCGGCGAAAATCGGCGTAGCGATTGAGTAGCGGTCGCCCATGGCACCCGAGACGACCGGCTACTTCCCGCTGGGGAAGTCATGGTTGTACTCGATCGCGCCGCTGCCGGCTTTGACCGTGAGTGTCTGGTCGGTAGTCCCCGTGCGGACGTATTTCAGGTCGACGAAGCTCTTGCCGGGCGATTCGTCCTGATTGATGCCCGGCGGCTGCTCGTAGCACTCGACCACGATCTTGTACTCGCCGGGCACCAGCCCTTCGACCCTTCCGGCGGTCATGACGTTGTAGACCCCGTCGGTGTCGAATTTGGCGCTGCCGTGCTTTCGGGGAACACCCTCCGGAGGTTCGCCGACCGGGACAAACGTGATCGTACCCCACATCGGCCAGTCGCCGCCGTCGAGCGTCACCTTGCCGGAGACCTTCACGGTGTCCAGATCGCTGCCACTGCAACCGCAGATGACCAGGCACAAGGCGGCCAATAGCAGGCAGAATATTGTGTTGGTTCGGAGAAGTCTATTCATGGGTATTCGGCGATCCTTGTGCTGAAGTACAATCGTTTAACGCCCAGCCGAAGGCGCCGGCTTTCTTGGCGTTTTACTGCCGCAAGAGCCGGCGCCTTCGGC
>JABMRP010001065.1 GCA_013202535.1 Planctomycetota bacterium | reverse complement strand
TCTCAACGTGACCGACCTCCCGTTCAACTTCGAGGCCGGTCCGCGAATCAGCGCCATTCACCGCCTGGACAGGGGCTGTGGTCTGGAGATCAACTACTTTGGCATCGACGCTTGGAGTTCGTCGGCGGTGCGTGACGGCACGGAACTCAGTCGGCAGGTCATCTTTCCGCCGGGAGCCCTTGTCTCGACCCAATTCACGGTCGAGTACAGTTCGGAACTCTACAGTGCCGAGGCGAATTTGCGCTACGGGTGGCGTGTGAACCTGGACCTGCTGGCGGGCTTCCGATACGCAGAATTGCAGGAGGACTTTAGCGTGGTCGGCGAGGTCTACCCGCCCTGGACTGCCGTGCCAAGCTATGTTACCCACAGTCGCAACCATCTGTACGGTTTCCAGATCGGGGCGGTCGCCCGATTGCTCAACCGCCATCGCTTTCTAAGCGTGGAGGGATTCTTCAAAACGGGCGTTTTCGGCAATTACGCCCGCCAGGAGACCACGACGGTACACAACGTGGGGATCCCCCGTTCGTTGGGTGACAGCTCGAATCACCCGGCCTTTCTTGCTGAGGTGGGGCTCACCGGCGTTTGCCGGCTCGGCGACCACTGGGCCTTGCGGGGCGGCTATCAGGTGATGTGGCTCGAAGGGGTCGCCCTGGCCCCCGACCAGATTCCCCATACCAACTTTCCTCTCCTCCCCGTCCCCGGCGGCGATGCAAATCTCCACACCACCGGCAGCCTGGTCTATCACGGATGCCACGTCGGGATCGAGGCACGGTGGTAGGGGTCGGCAGGCGCCATCCGGGCATCCGGTGCCGGAACTTCTCCGGAGAACAAGTGTCTCTGCCGCCGATTCGTATGCCCAGCGATGCCAACCTATTACGAATTCCGCGGTGAATCTCCCCTCTCCATCCCCGGCGCCGTGAGCATGGCGGCAAAATGCTGGCATCACGGGTAGGGCGAAGTATAATGAAGGGAAATCGGCTGAAATCCCGTCTGTCTGAGCACCAGTGGTTTTTCCGCAACCACAACGCTCCACTTTGCTGGTCCATTGGGTGTCCAAATCCGATGAAACTGCTCCTGGTCGAAGACAATTTCATGCTCCGTAAATCGATCCTGAAAGGGCTGCGGGGAGCGGGTTACGTCGTGGACATCGCCGCCGACGGAGAGAACGCGCTGTGGCACGCGATGAACAACGAATACGACGTGATCCTGCTGGATCTGATGCTGCCGGTGCTCGACGGACTGAGCGTGCTGAGGAAGTTGCGATTGGGAGGGGCGCCGACCCACGTGTTGATCCTTTCGGCCAAGACCACGGTGTCCGACCGGATCCTCGGGCTCAACGCCGGGGCGGACGACTACTTGACCAAGCCGTTTTCGTTCGACGAGCTGCTGGCGCGGATTGCCGCCCTGGTTCGTCGCAAGTACGCGAACAAGGATCCGGAGATCGTCATCGAGCACCTCCGCGTGGACACCCTCTCACAGCGGGTCTGGCGCGAGGGCGAGGAAATCCAGTTGACGCCCCGCGAGTATACTTTGCTGGAATACATGGCGATGCGCAAAGGGGAAACGGTTTCTCGGTCCGATGCCTGGGAACATCTCTATGATCTCCTCGACACCACGACCAGCAACGTCATCGACGTCTACGTCGGCTTCCTTCGCAGGAAGATCGACTTGCCCGGAAAGCCGTCGCTGATTCGGACGATTCGCGGCCGGGGCTACGCCTTGGGAATGATGTCATGACGCGGCCGCGACGATCCGCCCGAGGAATCCGCCTCCGCGTGTTCATTCCGTTCGGATTGTCGCTGTTGGGAATTCTGGCGGCTGCCTGCTTCGCGATTTTCTGGCAGAAGCATCGCTGCGTGTGCGAGAAGCTCGAGACCCGGCTGGCCATTGTCCGGCAGATGTTCCGGGCCGAGGTGGACCAGGAAGCAAAGTTGATACGCGGGTTGATCGACTTCCTGGAGAAGGACGCCCGGCTCCGGGAAGCCTGGCTGGCGGACGACCGCGACAAACTGCTGGAGTATTCCCGGCCGCGTTTCGAGGAGATCTGCTCGAAATATCGCATCACACACTTCTATTTTCACGACTTGGAGAAGGTCTGCTTTCTACGGGTACACAACCCGCCGCGGTTCGGGGATACGATCGACCGCAACACCTTGACGGAGTCCGCCAAGACGGGAAAAACCACGCACGGAGTGGAATTAGGTCCGTTCGGCACACTGACGCTGCGCGTCGTCCGCCCCTGGCGGATCGATGGCCGGCTGGCCGGCTACATCGAACTCGGCATCGGGCTGGAGCACACGCCGGAGGAGTTGAAAGAGGTACTCGGAGCCGATCTGCTCTTCGCGGTCGACAAGTCGTTTGTCCAGCGAGCCCAGTGGGAAGAGGGCTTGGAGATGACCGGACATTCCGGGCAATGGGATCTGGCCGACCGCTACGTTTTTGTCAATCGTACCCGGGAAGACGTGCCGCCTCAGATCGTCACGCGCTTGAATGCCAGCCAAATCGAACTCGCCGGCTGGGAGTTCGATTTTCCCGCGGGATCGAAGACGTTTCGCTGCGGAGCCGTCCCACTGGAGGAATCCGACGGTCGCAAGGTCGGGTACATTTTGTCGCTGGTCGACATCACCGAGAGTGT
>JABMRP010001064.1 GCA_013202535.1 Planctomycetota bacterium | reverse complement strand
GCATGATCAACCGCATCCGCTCGAGGGGGAAGAGTTGTTCGAAATGCAGGAACGCCACGCCGCCGCGCGAGACGTCCTTCAAGAAGACCGCGTACCGCTGCGCCTCTCGCGACACGTGGGGAAGCGTTTGACAATACTCGAGCACGGCCGGCGCGCGAAACTTCAGACGCGGGAATTGCCGCCGGTCTCCCTCACCGCTCGGCGACCATCCGTTCTGGTCGAAGAAATCGGTCCACGACTCCGGGAGTTTTACGCGACACTCGAGCCCTTCCGTTACGGATCGAGTGTGTCGTTCATGATTGCGATCCAACATCGTACCATGCTCCCATCCCACGTGGTGTCGGCCTGTTCATCGAGGAACTGTAACGCTTTGCGCGCCGAAAGGGCCGCCCGATACGGGCGATGAGACGTCAGTGCGTGAAACACGTCGGCCACGGCGCAGATCTTGGCCCAGACGTGGATTTCCTCCCCGATCAGCCGCACCGGATATCCGCTTCCGTCGATCCGCTCGTGATGTTGATAGACCATCATCTTCGAGTCGAAAGAAATATCGGTCCGCATGGCAATATCGCGAAAGCCGATGGTCGGGTGGCGATGGATCTCCTCTTGCTGTTGGGCGTTGAGTGGTCCGGCATGCGCGAGTATGGAGAGTTGGATCGCGCGCTTGCCGATGTCGTGCAAAACGGCCCCCGTGGCAATCGCCTGCAATTGGGACATGTCGCCGATGCCCAAAGCCTTGGCCAGGATCAGCGAATACGTGGCAACGTTGATGCTGTGCGTGTAGGTGCCGGCGTCGTGTTCCATCAGCGTGAAGAGATCTCCCAACACGATCTCGTTGCCACAGACGGCGTCGGCCAGCGCGCCGCCGAATTCCTTGGTGAACTCGATCATCGGGTCCAGCGTGTCGGCGCGAAACGCCTCGTCGAAGGCCACGCGATAGATCTCCCGGAGGATCTTGTAGCGCTCGGCCGGCGTGAGTTCGTCGTCGCGCGCGAGGCCGTTGAGAACGTAGTTTCGATAGGCGGTGTGCTCGCTGCCGCGGATGTAGAGCGTCGTGATCCCGCGTGCGGCCAGCTTTTCGAGATCGGCTTTCCGCAGCGGATATTCCGCGCTGCGGTAGAGTTGAGGAGCCTCGTTCTGGTTTCGCCGGATGTAGAGCGCAAAACCCAACTGCGATGCCCGCAAACCGATCACCGGTACGGATACCAACCCGCCCGACGATGTCGTGGACGACGCACTTGGACTGTCGGTGACCATAGCCATTGCCCCTCAATACTCGGCGCCCGTTCCGCGTTCCACCTGTGTTGTTCGCGTCCAGGCACCGCCAATGCCATCCGTTGCGCCAATTCGGGTGCTGCCCCTCCCTCAATGATACCCCACGGGTGAGCCGCAACCCGCACCACAGAAAGCGTACTACATTCTACGCCCAATGCGGGGTCTTACCACAACTGGGGCAGGGATAGCCGTTCAAGGCCCGGCCACACCGGGCAACCTCTCCAAACGGCACAACCCCGAGGCTAGGCGGATCAGACCTCGATCCGCTGCCAACCCCCGTGCCAGAACCGGTAGACCACCAGAACGGCTCGGAGGCAGAGATCGGCGACCATGGCGTACCAGGCCCCGGCCACGCCCAGCCCGCAGCCGGTGACGGTCACGCCAATCAGCGGGATCTCGAACGACTCCAGGGCCAGCCAATAGGCCCAGGGGATGCGAACGCCGAGGAAACCGATCAGCGAGAAGACCAACGGCCATCGGGTATCGCCCGCCCCGCGCAACGCGCCGCTGAGGATCATTGTCAGCGCCAGCGCCGGGATGCCCAGCGACACGATCCGCAACAGGGGGGCCGCCTGCCGGGCGACGTCCAGATTGTCGGCCTTGACCAGGATCTTCGCCAGCGGATAAGCCTGTGTGTAGATGATCGCCGCCGAGACGAGCATCAAACCGCCGCCCACCAGCAAGGCCATCAACACGCTCCGGCTGGCCTTGTGGTAGTCCAACGCTCCCAAATACTGGCCGGCCAGCGTGGCCGCGGCCATCTGGAAGGCCACCCCCGGCAAGAACGCCAACGATTCGATCGTGATCGCCACGCCGTGGGCGGCCGTGGCCAACTCGCCCAGTTGGTTGATCACCGACAAGAACCACATCTGACAACCGATAATCGACAGCGTATCGGCACCGCCGGGCAGGCCGATCCAGAGGAGTCGCCGAATCAGATCGCCGTCGGGGCGGAGTCCTCGCCAGCGGATCCACAGACCCGACCGCCCCCGTAGCATCAGCCACGCGATGAGCAGCCCACCGACCGCAAATCCCGAGGCCGTGCCGATCGCCACGCCGGTCCAGCCGAGTTGAGGCAGCGGGCCGAATCCCAGGACCAGCGACCAACTGACGACCACGTTGACGACGTTGACGATTCCCATCACCACCAGCCCCGAGACCATGTCGCCGGCGCCTCGAAGGCAGGCGATGCCGACCGCCATGATCATAATCAGCGGGATCACCGGCACGATCAGGTAGAGATACTCCGAGGCGAAGGGGGCCGCGTCGCCCGACAAGTTCAGCGCCGCGATGAGTTGGTCGCTCCACAGCGCCCCGGCGACCGTGGTGACGACCGCCAGAAGTCCGCCGAGGAAAAACGCCTGATGCACGACCCGACGGGCCATTTCGCCCTGGCCGGCACCGACAAACCGGGCGACCATCGCCGTGGCTCCCACCGCCAAAACGGAGAACACGCCGTGCATGAGCCAGACCACATAGGCCGACACCGTGATGGCCGCGATGTGGGAATGGCCGAGATAATGGCCCGTGAGCAGGCGGTCGGAGAACCAGACCATGATGCCCAGCACTTGCTCGGCGAGCACGGGCATGGCCAACCGCAACATCGGCCGAAGCGTCCCGGGTGTATCAAGCAGAGGTGTGGTAGACACGGATGATCAAGGACCAGGGGGGCGAAACGGCGGGCGGGCAAGCGGCACGCGAGAATCTTGCCATTGTATTCCAGACGGGTCCGTTTCGCACCTCATCGCACGTCAAATAGGCCAAGGATTGTTCCCCGGCGCACAAAAAACGGTCTCTTGGCGAGCTGAACTACCCGTGAAGCACCCATCTTATTTCCACTTGGGGGGTGGATTTCTGCAGTTTCCACTGGGGGGAGCCGCGACGCACGGCTGAAGAAGTGTTCAGTTATGCTGCACATGTTCAGAAACGATACAGCACAAAAAAACAGGCGAGCTAAGAACCGTTCGGGCGATCGGTCCTCAGCTCGCCATGTCAGACTCGAAAGCTTAAGCTTTCGACCCGTT
>JABMRP010001063.1 GCA_013202535.1 Planctomycetota bacterium | reverse complement strand
CCTGGGAACAACTCGAATCGGTCTGGCCGGTCCACGGAAGCGTTTTGGTCCGCGACGACGTGGCCTACGTGGTCGCCGGGCGCTCGATGTTTCTCGACGGCGGATTGACGCTCTACCGTCTCGATCCGCGCTCGGGCAGCGTGCTTTCCACCGTCGCGATGGACCAAAACGACCCCGCCACCGGCGAAGATCTACACCGCCACGTCCGCGTGTTGGATATGCCGGTCGCCTCGGCGGATATCCTCAGCAGCGAAGGCGAGTTCCTCTTCATGCGATCCCAACCGCTCGACTTGCAGGGTCGCCGCCAGCGGGTACGGCAAGTCGGCTTGGACGGGCAGCGGGGCGAAGACGCTCATCTCTTCGTTCCCAACGGATTCCTCGACGACCAATACTGGCATCGCGCCTTCTGGGTCTACGGCCGGAGCGTCCGCGGCGGGCCCGGATACGGCGCGACGGGTCCCAGCGCGCCTTGCGGCAAGATCATGGTCCTGGACGACGAGAACCTTTTCATATTCGGCCGGAAACCGCAGTATTGGCGATGGACGACGCCGATGGAGTTTCGCCTCTTCTCCGTCGATCGCCGCCTGCCCGGTCCCGAAGCGGCCAGCAGTGGCACGGGCGCCCGGCGTGGCGGCAAGACCCGATACGCTCCCCGCTGGAGTGTCGAGATCCCCCTGCTGGTCCGCGCCATGGTCAAGGCCGGCGATACCCTGTTTGTCGCCGGACCGGCCGATATCGTCAACGAAGAGCAAGTGCTCAAACCGACGGCCGCCGCCCGGGCGCAACTCGACCAGCAGGCCCAACTCTTCACCGGCTCCGACGGCAGTCACCTCTGGGCCGTCTCGGCCGACGACGGCAGCAAGCTCACCGAAATCAAACTCGACGACCTCCCCATCTTCGACGGCCTCATCGCCGCCGGCGGCCGGCTTTACATGGCAACGGTCAATGGTAAGGTTGTGTGCTTGGGATCGGGAAGAGCGACTCGATAAGAGAACCTGCTTCGATCGCATTGAATCGGGATCCACGCCCAGGGGTTGCATCCCCTGGGTCGAAACGAAGGGCATGACGACCTACCCGGACGATCATGTCGGCCGTAACACGTTGCAGGGTAATCGGTTGCATTGTGCCGGCTGCGCGGTAAACTTGAGCCGAATCGACACCACGAACCTAATCTGCTACTATTGTTCTGTGGGCTCTCTCTGTGTTTCTGCCGTCCTCGGCGACCCCAATTGGGCGAGTGATCGGGGAAGGCGTCAAACCGGCCTCATTGGCTTAATCCAGACCGATGTCAAAGAAATCAAAACCCTCCGAACGATTCCTTAGCGGAGCAATGCCACCGGCGAAGTTTCCGGAGTACGTTTGTTCGCTGCGAGTGGAGAACGTTCGCTGTTTTGGCAGCCAGGAGCAGGAAATCCGCTTCACCGCGGAGGATGGCAGACCGAGTCAATGGACTGTCCTGTTGGGAGACAACGGGACGGGAAAGACGACTCTGTTGGAGTGTCTCCTGGCGTTTGAACTCCTGGAGACTCAACCTCAAGACAAGTATGGCCTCCCGAAGTTCTATTTGTGGCTCTCAGAGGGTATAGATGCGCATATCGCCAGCGAGGGACGAGAGGAAACGTTTCGGCTGAGACTTGAGACCGAGTGGGACAGGAAGCTGAGCGCCAGAAACGCGGACGGAAAAGCGGGCGTGCTGATGATATTCCAGCAGTCTCGGAGTTCTGCTCAATTCGGCTGGAGTCCAGAAGACGTCGTGGCTGTCCCAACGTTCTACGCGTACGGAGCGGGTCGCCGAACGGGTCGGACAAGTCTTTCTAACGGCTCCTCCTCGGAGACTGCCGGCAACCTGTTCGACGACACGGTGAATCTGCGCAACGCGGAGGAATGGCTGCTCAAGCTGGACTATTCGGCCAGCAAAGACTCCAGCATCAAGACGAAGCAACGAGAGCGATTCGAACAGGTTCGCGAGCTTCTGATCAACATCCTTCCCGACGTCAGCGATATCCGGATCAGTTCACCCACCGAGCGGCGTCCGGAGCCACGTGCCGAATTCAAGACGCCGGATGGCTGGATACCTTTACGTTGGATCGGATACGGCTATCAATCGCTGGTCGCCTGGGTCGTGGACTTTGCCAGCCGGATGGTGGATCGATATCCACGGCACAAAGATCCGCTGAAGCAACCGGCGGTTGTGCTGGTTGACGAAATCGACTTGCACATGCACCCCCGGTGGCAGCGCAAGCTGATGAACTACCTGAGCGAGCGGTTTCCCGAAACGCAGTTCATTGTGACGGCCCACAGTCCGATCTTCGTGCAAGCGGCAAGCGGCGCCAACATCGTGGTTCTGCGGCGAGACAAGGAGAAGGGACACGTTGTCATCGACAACAAGCCCGAGGCGATTCGCGGCTGGCGGCTGGATCAACTGCTCACCAGCGATCTGTTCGGCCTGCAAACCGCTCGACCACCGGAGTTGGAACCGCTGCTGCTGGAAAGGACGAAGCTGCTGTCGAAGCCCAAGCTCACCAAGGCGGACCAGCGCAAGCTATCCGACCTCGAAAAGAAGATCGGCGTACTGCCCGGCGGCGAGACGGCCCAGGACGCCAAGACGGCTCAACTTCTGGATCGCACGCTCGACGCGCTCGAAAGGCAACTGGAGGAGCAGTCTTGATCCGTGTCGTCAAGCCCCAGAAGCCGCCGAAGATTTTGCACGACGAAGATGCTAGCGGTCCCAAAGCGACCAAGACGCTCAAGAAAGCATACGACGACGGCCAGCGTGACTTCACGTCCGACGACTTCAATTCGAAGATCTACGGCGCCGCGTCGGTCAAGACGGCTCTGATCAAGGCACAGCACAAGAAGTGCTGCTTCTGCGAGTCGAAGGTCACGCACATCTCCTACGGCGACGTCGAACACTTTCGGCCCAAGGGCGGGTTTCGTCAGAAGAAATCGGATCCGCTGACCAAGCCCGGCTACTACTGGCTCGCGTACGAGTGGTCCAACCTGTTTCTGAGTTGCACGCTCTGCAATCAGCGTTACAAGGCGAACCTGTTTCCGTTGGCAGTTATCAGGAACCGGGCTCGATCTCACCACGACGACGTAGCCGACGAACGACCGCAGTTCATTCATCCCTCGGATGACGATCCCGAACAGTATATCGGGTTTCGAGACGAAGTCGTCTACGCCATCGGCGGCAAGCGACGCGGGAAAGTCACCATCGAGGCGCTGGGGCTCAACCGAGACGACCTTGTCGAAATGCGGCGCGATCGACTGCAACCAGTCAAACGCAGCCAGCGGACCGTGACACTTCTCAAGCGAAAACGCGATCTCGAAGGCGGCTTGTCGCCAGACCTGGAATCGCTGTTGGAAGAGCACGAAGCGGCGATTGCGGCCTACTTGGACCCGGCGGTCGAATATTCCTCAATGCTCAAGACGGCTTTGAGCTAACGCTCGGCGCGACATTTGCCAAGTCAGTCGCCCAACCCCAGGCTGTGCCGATACGCCTCGCGTTGCGAGTCGACGCCGTGCGTTTCGGTGATCTGCTGCCACTGCTCGGCCGCTGTTCGGAGTGCGTCTACGGGCGGGTGTTTGCCGGCGACGGCGTCGGCGACGGCCTGATCCAGCGCGGCCAAATACTCGCGACGGCCGGGGAGCCGTAGGGCAAATAGTCGTTGCGGCCGCGACAAGGCTCGCGAGACGACGGCGGCGTAGTCCGGCGCTTCTGGTCCGGTCAGCGGAGACTCGACCCAGGCGCCCGGGGCCGAGGCGTGTGTGTTGCGGAAGAGCGTTGTGTGGGGGCTTGCCGCGCCCGGCGGCGG
>JABMRP010001062.1 GCA_013202535.1 Planctomycetota bacterium | reverse complement strand
TTCACGATAACGATTGTGTATCTGATGATGGACTGTGCCGAGACTTGCGTGGACCGCGTTCACGAACGTGTCGAGAAAGGTGGGCACGATGTGCCGGAAGTCGATATCCGCCGCCGGTTCACTCGCAGCGCCCTCAACTTCTGGAACCTATATCGTCCATTGTCGGATCGTTGGTTGCTGATCTATAATGCGGGTGATCAGCCGCAAGACGTCGCCGTCGGGGCCGCGGATCATTTGTCGGTGCGTGACGCCGACCGCTTCTCGCAATTCCTGAACTTGGTCGGAGAAGGCTAGCCATGGCCAAACCCCTGACGGACATCGAGACGTTCCAGAAGGCGGACGAGTTGATGCGCATTCTCCGCTCGGCCGTGCGAAAGGCACAGGAGGAAAGTCGGCGTCTGGGCGTGGCGAACGTCTACTCGTTCAACGGCCAACGCTACTACGAGTTGCCCAACGGCGACTACTCGCGAACCCCGCCCGAGACCACGACCGCTGAAGATGCATAACCGGCCGGCGATATGCGGGTGCGGTGACGCGACGGAGTTCGCGTCGTTCGGTGGGTTCGGCGGCCGTTGAAACCTTTCACACTCGGACAAACCGGGAGGAGTTGCCATGCAAGGTTTTCGGACGCGATCGGTTTGTGGGATATCCGCCGTCTCTATGTTGGCCGCGGCGTTCTTTGGCGCGGTGGCGATTTGTGCGGAGCCGCGGGAGAAGATTCCCGTTCCCGACGAACAGGCCCGCGCCGAGACCTTGAAGGTCATCGCCGAGATCTATGAGAGTGAGTGGAAAGCGGTCCGAACGAGCGCCGAGAAGACGGCGCTGGCCGAGAAGATGCTCCAGCAAGCCTCGCAAACCCGCGAGAACCCGGCGGGCTACTTTGAGCTTCTGCGAATCGCCCGCGACGTCGCCGGTGGGGCGGGCGATGTGAAGACCTCTTTCTCGGCGATCACTCTGCTTGACAGCCGGTTCAAGATCGACGCGACGGCGATGAAGGTCGAGGCCCTGTTGACTGCAGCCAAGGAAGCCCGATCCAGAGTTCACAGCCATGCCATCGCCGAAGAAGCCATCGCGCTGATCATCGCAGCCCTTGCCGAGGACGACTACGCCACGGCCGAGCGTGTCGCCAACGCCGGCCAAGGCGCTGCCCGCGAGTCCCGGCAGGCCGATCTGGTCCGGCGGTACATCGCACTCCGCCGGGAAATGGACCGCATCTTCCGGGCGTACGACGCGATCCTACCCGCGTTGAGGACCGTCGAACAACGGCCGACCGATCCCGGCGCCAATCTGGCTGTCGGTCGCTTCCTCTGCTTCGTCAGGGGCGACTGGCGGCGCGGTGTGGCGATGCTGGCTCTGGGCAACGACGAGCAACTGGCCCCGGTCGCCAAGAAGGAACTCAAGAAACCGGCCACCGCGGAGGAGCAGATCGCGATTGCCGACGCTTGGTGGAAACTGGCCGAATCGGCCGAAGAAGCCGAAGCGAAGGCGTTGATGCGCCATGCCGCCGTTTGGTACGCGACGGCCGACTCGCATCTACCGCCCGGTCTTCTGAAAGCCAAGATCGCGAAGCGGTTGCTGGAAGCGAAGCAGCTTGGCACCCCGCTGATGGAAGCACTTGAGAAAGAGCTTCCGATCCCGACCGGCGCCGGTCCAAGAGTACGGCTTGGCGACGGATGCGTGCTGCGGATGACCTTCGAGCCGAAGACCATCGCGAGATCCGCCGGGGGCGTGCAAGTGCTCGACCAGAGTGGCCGCAACAACCACGGCTCCCTGCACGGGGCGCAACCTGTCTCGTTGGGTCGCGCGGGCACCGCTCTTAAGTTCGACGGGCGGGACGATTGCATCATCCTACCGTCACTGCGAAACGATCTGGTGCGCGACCTCAAGGCCGTCACCGTTTGTGCCTGGTTCCAGGTTGCCGGCCAAGCCAACACGAAGTTCGTATTGGACGTTGGTTTTTACGCCAGCGGAAGCATCTCGGTCTACTTCCAGTCGGCAAAGACCATTAGCTTCAATCTGCCGTGGGGCGGCGGAAGAGCCGTCAGCGCGGGACTGCCCGGCGACGGCCAGTGGCACTGTTTCGTGGGTACCTGGGACGGCGCAAAGCAGTCCGTCTACATCGACGGGAAACTCAAGAGCAGCGTGGATACGCCAAGCTTCGTCCTAAACACCAGCACCCTCGGCTCCCACGCCGCGAGAATCGGCGGTCCGGCCAAGAAGGACAATCGTGGCAAGTTCCGATACTTCTCGGGCATGATCGACGACGTGGCCGTTTTCACTCGGGCGCTGGGCGAAGAGGAAATCGAGTCGCTTTACAACATGCAATCGCAGGGACGCGCGTTGCGATGACCATCGACGCGTCCTCGATGTCTTGCGAAGCGCCTGGTGGACCGCGTTCTTTCCCTTCAAGGAGGGAAAAGAAGTCCGCCCCCGCCGCTTGAGTCACCCGTCGTTTTCGTTTGACGCCACGGGCACTTTGCGCCGAGGCTTCGGTGTACGCGATACCGACGGACGATCCGATTCGGCGTGACTGTTTCAGGCGAAGTGCAATCGGCCCTTCGGCTCGGGAACGGTTCGGCCAAGCTCTTTCGCGGTTTTGATCCACTCCCGCATGACGACCTCGGCATTGGCAATTGCCTCTTGGTAGGTCGTCCCATCCGCCATGCATCCGGGCAATTCGGGAACTTCGGCGATAAACGCCTCGTCCTCGTCGCTCCAGTAGATGATGATTTCATATTTCGCCATCGTCTTCTCCTCCTAGCTTATATTGTACGACAATTCCTCGGACTTGTCGAACCTGATACGGTTTGGCTAGAGCCCCCGTCGGTTGCAGATTCAAGATTTCGTCAACGCCGTCCTTGGTAAATATGTGATGGTCGCCCCGAATGCGTTCGGCAAAGCCCAGTTGCCCAAGCAGTCCGCACAGGCCGGAGAACGAAATGTTCGCGTCGGCACGACCGCCCAGGATGCGGCGGATCAGTTTTTTCGCTTTAGCCATGACCCGACTCCATTTCTGCACACGCTTTCGATTTGAGATCGCCTCGTCGCATTGGCGATGTGCCGACAATTCCATGTTACCAGGAATTCGACGGCGTTGGTCACGGCAACGGCAATATGCGCGGCGTCCGCCAACGCACGACCCGGAAGAGCAAGGCGATCGATCAACGCAATGCATCTACTCGCGATCCAGGCGAGATAGCAACTCGCGTCTGGCAATCTCGCGCAGACTCTCGTTGTCGAAGCCCACCTTCATCGCAGCATTACACAGAGATGTCAATGCCCAGCCCGCTTCATAATTCCCAACTGAACTCGTTGCAACTCTGATCGCCCACCATACCACGCCATGTGGGTCTAGGTCATCGGGCAACGGCTGCTCTTCGTCAAAAATGAGAGCACAGATATGCTCAAACCGTTCGTCAGTCGGACAATCAACCCATTCGCTCAAGACTTCCAAGGATTCTGCAGCCTTACAGAGACAGTCCTTAAGTTCGGCTGCGAGCACTGTTCTTGCGATGCCCATCCCGGCGCATACGCAGAGCACCTTGCCCACGATCGCATCCGCAGGGGCACTCTCAAGTTGATCACACCATCCCAACTCGCCGCTTAATTCGTCCAAGACATGAATCACTTCGGGATGCACTCGATCATCCCAAGTCCAGTGGCCATTCGACGATGACAGGGGGTCTGACATATTCTCTGGGCCGAACTATTGCCTGTTGAGCAGCCCTCATTTGATGATAGGGCCCACCGCTCCCTGTTGTGTTCCCGCCGACTGAGTATAATCGTAACATAGGACTTACCTGAACTTTCGCAGATTTCCGAGTAGATTTTGATAGTGAAAAGAGGACGGGGTTCCTTGTATACTTTGCGTGACTATCAGCGTCGCAAGACGCGCGCAAAGGACAAGGAGGTCCCCGCCCATGTTTACGAGTGTAGCGAGTCTCGACCTGGTTTTGCAATGCCTGATCCCTGTTTTCACGCAACCGTCGTTTCAGACGCACGCCGAGGTGTTGCTCGGTTGGGTGATGTGTTTGGGCAAGCGGACCGAGTATGGGGTGTTCCAAACGATTCGGGCCGACACGCCCGTCTCGCGAAAAAGGCGGCACCCGTTCGATCGGTTCTACAACTTCTTCAGCCGATCCGCCTGGACGGTGGGAGGACTGGCCCACCGGGTCGCCGTGGCGATCGTGGCCCGGCTCAACCCGCGAGGTCTCTTGTACCTGGTCGTCGACGACACCTTGCTGCACAAACGGGGCAAGCATGTCTACGGCTTGGGGTGGTTTCGCGACGCGGTTGCCTCGA
>JABMRP010001061.1 GCA_013202535.1 Planctomycetota bacterium | reverse complement strand
GTGCGAAGTTCGATGCGAACCCGGGCGGCCGGCGGTCCGCCTTCGATGTCGTAGCGAATGTGCAGCTTGGCCGGCTCGGGCAGGCGGATGGTCACTTCCTGGCCCGGCTCGGGCAAATCGGCCCGCCAGACGTACAGCGTCGGGGCCGTAACGAAGATCGCCTTGCTATCCTCGCCCCGGCCGCTGATCTCGAAACGGCCCTCGGCGTCGGTGTGGACGCTCGAGCCCTGGAGCTCGTCCCACGGTCCTTCGGCCAGGACAATCACGCCCCGCCCCGCCAGATAGACGCCCGCTTTGGCAACGCCTTGGCCGGTGTGATCGAGCACGCGACCGCGGATCGTGTCGCCCCGTTTGAGGCGGATAACCACGTCGATCGCATCCTGGCCCGGCGACGGCGGTTCGGCGAGGATCGGTTGCGGCAAGTAACCAGGAGCGACGATCCGCGCGGTCCAGCCCTCCGGCCAACGGACCGTGGCGGAAAAGGTACTGCTCTTCCAGCCGCCGCGCGTCTCGCTGTAGCCCCAGACAACCTTGGCGGGGTCGGCGGGATCAAACTTTCCAGCCTGCGTAATGAAATTGGCGACCGGCTTGCCGGTTACATCATCGACCACTTTGCCACGGACGGTCGTTCTACTGGGCGCCGCAATGCGCTTCGCCGGATCCTTTTTCTCTTCCGTGTCGGGCTGAAGGGTATCCGTGTTCTCTGTTGCGTCGTCATCACTTCCCGACAGTCTTGCCCGCTCGACGTCCAGTTCGGCGAGGCGCTGCGCGGTCTCCAACCGTTTCAGTTCGACCTTAGGCACCGTGCCGGGAACCTTCTCGTTCGCCTCCATTGCCGTGACGTACTCCAACTGGGCAACTTCCGCAACGGCCATGGCGCGGCGAAGATCGAGTTCGGAGAAAGGATCAGGACGGAGATTTCCGTCAACTCGCCTTGCCTCACTTTCCTCGTCCTCGACGGCCGCTTCGCCGCCGGCGTTGTTCTCGCCGTTTCTCTCGTCTTCCTCCCGTCCGGGTTCTTTCGGTGTTGCCGCGGCACGGCTCGACCAGTCGGGCCAGGGCGGATTGTCTTTCCGTTGGAACTGGAAGCCGCGGGGGAAGAGGTCCGGCGTGAGCGGGGGCTCGGCAATCTTGAATCGCTTGCCGGCTCGGATTTGCTCCCGGTTGGCCTCCAGCAGTTCTCGCCACCTGGCCGCCAACTCGCCGGCTGCGCTCCAGTCAGTGTGCGAGTGGCCAGTACCGCCTTCTTGCTCGACGACCTCAATCATCAGAGCCAAGATCCACGGATAGAGGCTCGAATCGGCCGGGCGCGGCCGCCCCAACTGATCGATGCAGATCTCCAGAACGCGGTCCCGGTCGGCCCCACATGCAATTGCCGCCCGGTGAGCCTCCTGCATCAACCACTGGTCGTCGGCCGCCCGCAGCACTTCCAGCAGCGGTTTCCGGTATTGCTTCGACTTAGTCGCGGCGGCCAGGGCGCACGCTGCAACGCTCACAGCCAGGTGTTCGTCGCTTAACAGCGGAATGACGGCCTCGCCCAGCGGTCCCAGCGGCACGTTGCGGAGGTTCTCCAGGGTCACGCTGCGCACGTACGGAATCGGGTGCCGCAACAATTCGCCGGCCGTGGCCTGCCAGTCGGCCGGCCGGAAATCGGCCCGGCGGCCCAAGGCCAGCATGAACAGGGCGGCCTGCCCGGGGGTCTGGGGATCGGTCGGCACGGCTGCCCCCCGCTCGATCAACTGCCAGCCGGCCCGAATCATGCTGCCGCTGGCGTTGGCCGGTCGTGGAAAAGCGTTCTGCTCCGTCGGATCGTCCTTCATCTCTCCCAGCACCCGGTCCAGTTCCTTGATGAACCGGGGAAAGTCGCTCGGGCGGCCGAGGCACTCGATAATTTGGGCCGCCTTGATCAGGCTCGCCCGGTCCTTCTTGGCCATCAGCCGCCAGCCCACTTCGACCACCGCCGGCTGCATCTCGTCGCGCCACGCACGGCGGGCCAGCCGACGCTGGTTTGCCCCGAATGCGCGATAATCGAGGTCCGAGATCGGTAGACGGCGCAGGAGTAACTCCAGCGATTTGGCGGCGACGTCTCGATCCGGACAATCGAGCAACCGGATCAGCGCCCGGGTGGCCTCCGGCGTGGGGATGGACCCCACGGCCGTGGTCGCCGGTTGGCTCCCCTGCTGGGCCAGTTTTTCGACAATCGGCAGGTAGACGGGGTGTCGCAGCACGGTTACGTCTTGTCGGGGCGGCGCGCGCTCCCCCCAAGACCCGGCATCGGTGGGCAAGGAGAGCATCTCGGCGACTACCCGCCGGGCCTGCTGCGGGTCGGGGAGGGTTAGCTTGACGGTGGTCTCGACGATCGGCGCATGGTGCGGCCCTTTGGGCAACGCATTGGTCGTCACGTTGTCATGTTGTTTATCCGCGCCGTCGCTCTTCTCCCAGCCTAGATCGTGATAGACCCGAATCTTGTACACGCCGGGGCGGAGGAAATCGCAGTACAGCATCAAGGGAAACGAGTTCCAGAACGCCTTGCCCGGCTCGAGCGTTGTATCGCCGCCAGGGCCGCCAAAGGACATGACCGCGGGGTACGGATCGTCGATCGGCCTGCCGTTCTCATCGATGGCGACGACCTTGAAACGTAGCGCCCGGGGAGGAAAGCTTCGGGAGTCGCCGCCAAAGCTGACCACAAACGGCTGTTTTCCCTGATTGGTCACCCCGTAGTGCAGCAGGACGTTTTCGCCCAGGAAATACTCCTGTTTGTCCGCCACCAATTCTATCTTCGCACCACTTCGCGGATCGCCTGCCGGCTCGACACGGTGCTCGATCGGGTTCGCCGCCGGCTGTTCCGGCGGTGAAGCTGCCGCGGGCGGCGTGGCGTGGCGAGCCATGTAGGCATCCCCTTCTTCCTTCCACCACTTTCGCCACGCCCCCAATTCCTCACTTTCGTGTCGCTCAAATTGCTCCCACCGCGGCCGATCCGCGTGATCGACCGTGTGCGTCAGACATAGAACCGCCCCCCACCGCACCCTCTTGTTCGGATCATCCAGAAGCTCCACCAATTCTGGTATGCACGCCTTCCGCTGGACCTTCCACGGCACGCTGAAGAACGCGTCCAGCAAGTGGTCGTCCTTACGCACCCAATCTTTCTTGATCCCTTCCCGAACATAGGTTGCGTAGTCAAAGTCCGGCAGCCCGCGCACCATGAAAGGGCGTTCTATGAAATCGCGTCCCCTCTCCCGACGCAGGATCCGGTTTCCGTTGGCATCCCTCTGCGGATCGCCGGATTCCCGACACCACACAACCATCATCCACTGATCGAAGAGTTCCATCGTCCGCTTCGCATCCGGAGCGATTTTCATTCGATACTGAGCGATCACGCCCGCACGCGCTGTTTGCGCATCCTCGGACTTTGCCGCCGCGTTGACTTGCTCGCTTCCGCGGGTGTCCCTCATGATCCCGATTTGTTTGATGGCTCGGATACGCAGGCCCTTATCGTCCGATTTCCACATGGCCACGAGTTCCGCCATCATCCGATCATCGAGCTTTGGTCCAAACTTCGGCTCCACCACTGCTTCTATCGCCTTCATCGCCGAGAACATTGTGTAAGGCGCGGTCTCCCCTTGCAGCATCACCACGTAAACCTCGCCCGCCTTTGTCGGCACATCCGTGCTCGGCATGAACCGCCCATTCCCATAACGCCTGAACGTAATTCGTACCTCTTTGCCCACATTCCCTTTCAGGGTTGAGATTACTCTGCATGTCGCGTCGCATCGCGTCCCTAATGGAGACCCCATTTCCCGCTCGGTGATTGGCCCCATCTTCACTTTGCACACCCGTGTCGCCTGCGGAAACATGGTAAGGAAATCCGCCGCTCCTGCAGTGGCGGTACCATCTGGATTCGCAGTCTCAGCGCGTTCAGCCCGCACTTCTGCCTTGGCGATATTCTCCAACGGTTCGGCGTCGAATTGACGTGTCTCTTCGGCTCGGGCCTCTCCCAGTTCCGGCCGAACAATGCTCGTCGACGCCAGCCAGATCGCCAGCGGCACGGCCAGCGCCAGCAGACCCACCGGCCACCAGCGGGCCCGTTTGGTCGACGCCGACAAGCCCAGGATATTGCCGACTCGATTGAGAAG
>JABMRP010001060.1 GCA_013202535.1 Planctomycetota bacterium | reverse complement strand
GGGGTGAGTCCTTTTTGGTGTATAGTAGCCATCTCGCTCCGCGAGATGTAGCCTTTGAAGCTCCAGTATCTCTTGGCCACATCTCGCGGAGTGACGGCAAGTGTCTCGCGGGGTGAAAAGCTACATCTCGCGGAGCGAGATGGCTACTATTCTAAACGCCTACGGATCGACCAAAACGATATGCATCAGATTCGTGCCCTGTTGGACCGGGGCCACTTCGAACTTCAGAACGGGCTCGTCGAGGAGGCGATACTTCTCGGGCACGGGCGAGTCGGCATCGAACGAAACGTCATACTCTCCCTCTGGTAGGCTTCCGGAAAAACTGCCATCGGACGTGATTTCCAACGTCACTTCGTCGGTGCCGACAAACCGAACCGTGCCGCCGGTGATCGGGTTGCCGTTCACCGTCACCCGGCCTTCGACCGGATAGGTGGGCAACTCCCGATCGGCGGTAACCCGGCCGTGGGCGTCGAACCATTGCCAGGGGCCACGGCCGACACGGTGGAACCGCCACTTGCGCGCCGGCATCTCAAAGCCGGTGATCCACCAACCCTCCTCGGTTCGCTCGGCCGTGTAGGCAATCTTCCCCCGATACAGGCCCGGCTCCTCGAAAGCCACGGTGCCTTGCGCCCGATCGTCGTCGACGGTGCAGGTGAACTCGGTAATCCGATCGTGTTGGATAACCGAGCAATAGCCCAGCCACACACTGCCGGAGAGCACGCCCACAAGTTGGTGAGGTTGGACCAGTTCATCGTCGATATAGGAAAACTCTTCCTCCCGCAAGACGTTCGCCGCGGCGGTGTCGGGACGCTGCATCGGAACGGTCATCGAGGCCAGGGTCAGCGATTGGTCGGCCAGTGAGTCGGCCCCCGGCATCGTGGTTCCCATGGCCAATCGCCTGAAATCGGCGTTGGACATCCCCGCCGCGGCCGGAATCCGTCGGCGAATGGCCCTGGCGTCGGCGTTGGTCTCGGGCGGTGCTGGCGAACCGGCCTGTCGACGCATCGACGGTGATTTGATCGCGGAGGTAACGAGCTTCACAATGTCGGCCGCTGCGGCGAATTCATCGATCGCGACCTCCAATCGGCGGTCTTCGCGCTCCACATGCAACGCTTCAAACATTCGGTCGGCCATTTCGAGCGCCTGCTTACGCATTTCCTGAACTTCGGGATCCAGGCCCTCGGTATTTTCTTCGCGGGTGGGTTTTTCACGGATGGCTTCCATCTCCGCTTTCGTGCTTTCGATCCCCATGCGGGCAAATTGCTCCAAATCGGTCGCTGCCTGGGCGTCGGTTGCGGTGACCGTCAGACGGGCCGAGAGCTTCGGAACCATGCGCAGATGGAACGTCGCCACGGAAAGCTTGCGGAGCATGGCCTGGATGGCTGGATTATCGGGCGCCTCGCGTTTCAAGGCCTCGGGGATTGGGTCGGTCTGCAGAACGGCGGTCAGATCGTCGTTCCCCTCGACTTCCGCCAGGGCCTCGGTCAGGGGAGTCGATCGTCGGTCCTGCACCAGCATTGATCGCACGGCCGTCTCGGCGCCGGCGAGGAGCGTTCGCTCGTCGGCAAAGTAGACGGCAAGCGATCCGGTATCTTGTCCCTGTCCAAAGTACGTTTTGCCCGCGTAGGTGACCGCATCGACCCGATACATGAGACCAAGGACGGCCTCTTGGGAAAACGGCTCGGCAAAGCGGAGAACGTAGGCATCGACAAACGGGCCGTAGACCCACTGATCTTCCTCCAGCACAACCGGGGCGTCCGGGTCGGCAGTGTCCCTCATCGGTCGCGGCACTCGCACGCGGTCGACCACGTAGATCACCTGCTCCAAGTCGGCCAACTCGACGCCCAGCGGACGTAGCCAGGGGATCGGCGAAGCCGAGCGGCCGGGTCCCATGGCGCGATGCAGCAATGCAATTGCCTGCTCGATCGGCACATCGGCCCACTCGGGCGCGTCCAGCGTTCGCCCTGGAAACGTCACGGCAACCAGGGGCGCATCCGGCGGGATCCACTGCAAGCCGGAGAGTTTTCCTACCGTCGGTCGACCGGTCGGAGGTGACGGTTCCGGCGATTCTTCCTCGGGTTTCGGCTCGACCGGTGTCTCGGCGACCGGATCGCTCTTGCCCTCGGGCGTCTCGACGGTCGACGGTGAATCCGGACCGCATCCCGGCAGCAACACCATGGCAAGTCCCAGAACGACGGCGCTTGAGAAAACTCGCATGACGGTTCCTTTCCTCGTGGAGTCGGTTTTCAACCTGCCAAGGCCGGATGCAATCCTGCCCCACGAACATGCTCCCACGTTGCTCGAAAACTTCGCCGAAAAACCTGACACGCCAGGCAGTACTGCCCACCGCCATTCTATCGCGTGATACGCAGCAGTCGACCGGCGACCGGGAAAACGGCGAGCTTTCCGGTTCGGCCGGTCCCTGCCGAGACTCCGAGTGGCAGGAACGCCCAAAGCGGACGGAACCAATATCCCGAGTGGGGGGGGTATGGCCTTTGTGCGATGTCGGGCTTCGAGGGAATTTGGGGCAATTTGCTTGATTCTCGCGGCGCTTTCAAGAATACTGTGGGTATGCGCGTCGCTGTACGCGCGATGCGTCCATCCGTACCTCAGAACACGATAAGACGGGGAAGAAGCTGTGAGAAGACAATGCAAGCGATGCGTGACCGGTATGATCTGCCTGGTGCTCGGGCTGGGGCTTTTCCTCGGCGGCCAAGTGCCGGCAGCGACCATCGACAACTTCGATCCGCCCAATGGGGCCGTTACCGCGACGCAATCCGGCTCGGCTCCCGGCCCGCTGGTAACCGCCGGAGGACCAACCGGTCAATTCCTGCGGTTGATCAACGATGGTGCGAACAGCCAGGGGAATCACTACAGTTACAATCTTACCGATCCCGGCGCCTTCGCAAACGTCTCGGCCACATTCGATTTTGCCGGGTTCAGCGGCGATCAGCCGGCCGACGGATGGTCGATGACGCTCGTGCCGACGAGCGGTTACGGCAACAGCGGGATGGGGCCGAATGCCTCGGAGTCGGCCAACTTCGCGGGCACCCTGGGGGTCGGATTCCGCAACTACCCCGGCGGCACGAACAACGTCGCCCTACATTGGGACGGACAAGAACTGCTCCAGCGCGGCATCGACATGGGTCAGGTCAGCTTCCGCAGCGGCACGTGGAACCAGGCCCAGATCAGTGTCCAGCAGATGGGAGCCGGCTCCAACGTCAAGGTCCAACTGATCGGCGACGTCCACGGAGCACCCACCGCGCCGGTCACGGCGGTCAACCAGTACGTATTCGGGTTGCTTCCGTACGAAAACCGCGTGCAGTTCTCCGGCCGCACCGGCGGGGCCAACATGACGGTCGATCTGGACAACGTCAACGTGCAGTACAACAACGCCTACGCCGCGCCGCCGACGCTCTCTCCGGCGGCCGGAACCACGCTCCAGGACTTCGACAGCCTGGGAACGACGCCCTTCGTGACCACGCAATGGGACACTACGCCGGGGCCGTTGGCCGTCGGCGGCGGGGCCACGGGCAACTTCATGCGACTGGTCAACCAAGGTGTCGGCGGCCAAAACGGCGTCATCGCTTTTGATCGCACGGCCGCCGGGATTTACAGCCACGTCGAGGCCGACTGGGATCTTTCGGTACTGACCGGTGCCGACGGCGGCGCTTTCATGTTGCTCAACACGGGCATTTACGGCGCATCCGGGGCCGGACCCAATCCCATCGCATGGGAAGAACCGAACCTTGCCCAAACCTTCGCCGTCGGGTTCGACGTCTACGACAACATCAGCGACATCTCCCTCCACTGGGACGGTGCCCAACGAGCCCAGGTCGGTACGTACGACTACCGCGGCGGCACGATGAAAAGCGCCCACACTGTGATCGATTACGTGGCCGGCGGGGCCAACGTCTCGCTGACAATGGACGGCACCCCGATCTTCACCAACGAGTTTATCGTCGGCATGATTCCCTACGAGGGCCGCGTGGCCTTCGGCGCCCGAACCGGCGGCGTGACCACCAACTTCGACGTCGACAACGTCAACGTCCAGTGGTCGAGCCTGATTCCCGAGCCCACCGATCCGTTCCACTGGCGTGGATTCACCGGCAACTACACCGACAATACGAAGTGGACCAATGACATCTTGCCCGGGCCCGCGGACCATGCCGTGATCGGATTGGGAGCCAGCAACTCCAGCAACCTCAATCTTGCCGGCACCGGAAGTCTCACTGTCGAGGGGTCCGGCCTGTTGAACAACTCCGGAACGATTCGCGTCGGCAATGCGGGCACGGCCGGCACCTTGAATCAGACCGACGGCGTCGTGCAAGCCTCCGGCGACTTCTACGTCGCCGACGGCGGCAGCTCGGGCAGCACCTACACGATCACCGGCGGTACGCTCAACGTCAACGGCACGCACACCGTCATCGGCCGCGGCGGCGTGGGGCACGTCGTCCAGAGCGGCAACTCGACGGTGAACGTGCAACGGCTGTTCCTGGCCGAATCCGGCGGTTCGGCCGGATCGACGTATACCATGAACGGCGGAACGCTCAACGTGAATTTCAACGGCGGAGAACCGCCCTATGCCCTGGAAATCGGCCGCACCGACGCGGCAACCTTCACGCTGAACGACGGCACGATCAACGTCAACAACGGCCAACGGCTGGTTGTCGGACAGGGGGCCGCCGGCGTGTTGAACCAGAACGGCGGAACGATCAATGCCAGCGATCGTATTCATCTCGGCGAGACTGCCAATGCCACCGGCACGCTGAATATGACCGACGGACGGATCAACGTGGCCGGCTACCTGATCCTCGGATCCAGCGGCACCGGTATTATCAACCAGAGTGGCGGCACAATCAACCAGACCGGCGCCCGCGTGATTCTGGGCGATCAGGCCAACTCCCAGGGAACCTACAATCTCAGCGGCGATGCCGTGCTCAATGCCGTCGCTTTGACGATGGGCGACAAGGCCGGCACGGTGGCCACCGTGACTCAGACCTCCGGTGTAGTGACCGTGGCCGGCCGCCTCGCAATGAGCGCGAACGGGACAGCCACTTCCACCTACGCTCTCAGCGGCGACGGTGTCCTGAACGTGGGCGGCGACTACTTCCTCGTCGGGCAGGCCGGCGAAGGCACCTTCGTCCAGAGCGGCTCTTCCACCGTCAATGCCAACCTCGGTACTGAGTTCATCGTGGGCGACTGGGGCGGCGCCGTCGGCCAGTATGAAATGAGCGGCGGCACGCTCAATGTGAATAACGGCAGAACCTTATTCGTCGGCAAGAATGGTATGGGGACTTTCAGCCAGACCGGCGGAATCGTCAGCGCCAGTGGTCGGCTGCACGTCGCGGGCGGCGGCGCGTCCAACAGCAGCTACCTGCTCCAGGACGGTATCGTCAACGTCGGCCAGCATCTGGTCATCGGCGATAGCGGCACGGGCCTCTTCGAGCAGACCGGCGGCACGGTCAACGTACTGAACGGCGGCATGGGGCTCTACATCGGCGACCAGAGTTCCAGCACGGGCACCTACCGCATCAGCGGCGGGGCGCTGAACGTCAACGCCATTCGTCGCGGCGGACATGCCGGAAACACGTCGACGCTGCACATCCAGGGCGCCGCGGCGACGATCAATACCGTCAACGAGTATAACGTCAACGACGCCAACGCGACGATCATCGCCGAAATCGCCAACGCGGGGATCAGCCCCGTCCAAGTCGGCACCAACGCCACCGTCGGCGGTAGTGTCGACGTCGATCTCTACGGCGGTGTCGCCTTCACGGAGGGCAAGACGTTCGACCTGATCATCGCAACCAACGGCGTCTCGGGCAGCGTCACGCAGATTGACCCTGAAGCAGGCATCGACTGGGACGTCACCAACACGGGCAACACGTTGCAGGCCACCATGACCGGACCCGGTCAGGCGACGATCGTCCCGGGTTACGGCGGCGCACTGACGCACGTTTCGGTCAACGGCGGCGCGGGAGCCGCCGAGGATTACATCACCATAAACGGCATTCGTGCCGACGAACCGCTCTACGTGTTGATGGCCGTGGAAGACGACCAGGGGCAGCTCGGCGATACCGAGTTGGACGCCCTGGCCGGATACATCGCCTCCGGCGGGCAACCGGTCACGGTCATCGCCGACGATCCCTTCTTCGCCGCCCTGCTCGGCAACACGATCTACGATCTGGCCTTCAATTACCAGCCGGCCGGGATCGGCAGCGGATATTTCGCCTGGGACTTGACCGACTACGACGCGGCCAGCGACGGCGTGTCCGGCCTGGTGGTCACCGATCTGGCCGTCGGCGTGCCCGAGCCCAGCACCCTGGTGCTGGCGGTCCTGGCGATGCTCGGCCTGGTGGCTGTTGCCCGACGTAGAAGGAAGTGAAAACCGATTCGCCCCCCGGCAAAGCCAGCGATTTTGGGGCTGACCGCGCCGGGCACGAGTGCGCCCTCGTGACGACGCTGCGCCCTCGTGACGACGCTTCTGCGTCGTCACGCACGGTCCGACGCTTTGCGTCGGTGGAG
>JABMRP010001059.1 GCA_013202535.1 Planctomycetota bacterium | reverse complement strand
GCAGCGCGAACTGCTGCCCGACGGCAAGCCGCTGGACCTGCTGATCCTGGCCGATACGTCCGCTTCGGTCGATGCCTCCCAGCGTAAGGATCAGGCCGAGGTGATCGCCTCTTTGACCGGATCGCTGACGCCGGAGGACAAGTTCAATCTGGCCGCCTGCGACATGGACTGCACCTGGGTGTTCGACGCGGCCGTGCCGGCAACCGGGGCGAACGTCGATGCCGCGAGCCAGTTTCTGGCCAAGCGTGCCATGCTGGGGTGGACCGACTTGGATCGGGCGTTTGCCTCGGCGCTGGCGCAGAGCGGGCCGGACACGCGCGTGGTTTACGTGGGCGACGGCATCGCCACAAGCGTCGACGCCGATACCAAAACCGAACCGGCCGCGGTGGCCGCCCGATTGCGACGTCTCCACCAGCAGCAGAACAGCAAGGGAACCTTCTACGCGATCGCCGCGGGCAGTCGTTTCGAGCCCACGGTACTGAATGCGGTCGCTTCGCTTGGCGGCGGGTCGGTGCGACATGTATCCGGCGAGCAGCCACCTCCGACGGTCGCCCGGGAGTTGCTCGGCGAGATGACCCGGCCCGTGCTGCGCGATCTGGCGGTCGAGTTCGAGGGTCTGGCCACCGCGAGAGTGTATCCCGACAAGCTGCCGAATCTGGCCCCGGGCACGCAGCAGATCCTCTTGGGGCGTTATCTGCCCGACGGCACCGATCAGCGGGGGCTCGTCACCGTCAGCGGCACGCGCGAGGGCCGGCCCGTTCGCTTCCGCACGCCGGTGGTGCTTTCCGACGACGAGCAGGGCAATTCGTTCATCCCCCGGCTTTGGGCCCGAAAGCATCTCGATGTGCTGCTTGAGCAGGGCTCCTCGCAGGTGATCCGCGACGAGATCATCACGCTGGCCGAGCAGTACCACATCATGACGCCCTACACGTCGCTGTTGGTGCTGGAGAGCGACGCCGATCGCGAGCGTTTCGGTGTCAAACGCCGCTTCCAGATGCGCGACGGCGAGAAGTTCTTCGACGCCGCGCGGAAGAAGATCGACTATCAACTCGTCCAACAGCAGATGCGCAAAGCCGGCGGCTGGCGCACGGGGATGCAGAGCAAGGCACTTGCGGGATTGTCTTCACTCGGCCGCAATCCGGACTCGCTGAAGTCGTGTGTCGAGTCGACGGGAGGTTCTTGGAGGTACTCTCCCCGTTCCGATACCAGCGTGATCGGGTGGCAGGTGATGGTCAACAACAATCGCTTGTGGTTTGAACCCGGCGGCATGGGCATCGGACGGCCAGAATACAACCACGGGTTGAGTTACGACTCGATGGACAGTTCTTATTTGGCCAGACTCACCGCTCCTCTCTCTCGGCTGGAGGCTTTCGGAAGCTTGAAATCCGGCGACCTGGGTATCGGTGGCGACTTCGATAGCCGGTTAATCATCAGCGAAACCATGGCCTGGCACCCACGAACGAGCGAGTGGGGTGGCGACACCAGAAGCTTCCAAGTGTTTGGCAGACACGATCCGGCCGTCAGCGCCAGCTACGTCAAAGGCCGTCTGGAAAGGTCCTGGCGTTTCTCTGTGTATCACCCGGACGGCGACGGACTGGTGCTGGACGACGGGACTTATCCGGTCGCCGATCTCGTGTTGCCGATCCAGGTGCCCGACTTCTCGGGCGGTTTCGGCAGCCTTCAGGGATTCTCGGATGGAGGCATGACGCAGGACGGTTTCAGCCTCGCCCAGCCGCAATACGGCGGGTTCGCGCCTGAGACGGCCGAGAAATACCCGACGTTTTCTTCCGTCTCTGCCGTTCCGCTCTTTTCCCGTGGGTCGGGGATGTCCGGTCGCATGTTCAGGCGTCGCCCGGACACCCGGATGCACCAAATGGGTATCGATCTTTTGACGGCGCTCTTTCCCCCATTCTCGACCGAGTCGTTCGATTCAGACGATTCGGGCGAACCGGAAGTCCCCTGGCCGGAAGCGGCCCGGGCGCTGGCCGAGAGCCTGCTTTGTACCGAACTGTTGACGCGTCCTGAAAGTGGCCTGCGCATCGAACAAGAGATCGAGCATTTCGATCTGCGCGATGCCACACTCACGTCTCGCTCCCGCCGTCTGGCACTGGTTTCTCCCACGGCATGGCTCACTCGTTCTGAGGGAATCGGTTCGCAGCGAACCGTCCACTGGTGCGACGGCCGGGAGCGGGGCGTTCTTTGCGAAACCTTCCTGCTGGGGCAAGTTCGCCAGTCGACCCCCGGCGATCTGCAATCGCCGCCGCTGGAACTCGGCGATGGGGCGTTGGAGCCGCTGGATCGCACCTACCGGATGTGCGTGCCGCAACTGAAACCGCTGGGCGACGGCCGAACGTTGCTCGTCTTGAAGGAGCCGTCTTCCCAGGATCGGGAAGAGCACGTTCTCATCGACACCAACCGTAACGTGGTTCTCTCGATGACGAACCATTACCGTGGCCGCGTCACGCACACGATTACCTTCGGCGACTTTGTCGAAGTGGGCGGCCGCTGGTGGGCCGGTTGCGTCGAGTCGTCCCACGGCCAGGGACGCCGTATCTCGCGGACCGTCCGCCGGTTTACGCTATTCAAGAAGCAGCAGTTCGGCCAGCAGTGGGAAGAAGCACTGGCCAGCCGCGCGCGATCGTACTTACTGCACGCGCCGCTGCCTTCGGTCGCCGAGGCCAAAGGGGCGCTGGCCGAAGAGAAGGCCCGCCTCGACGATCATCTCGTCATGCTGTGGCACTTCTCGGCCACGCAGCAGTGGGATCGGGCCTTCGAACATCTAGAGCAACTCGAACGTCTGGCCGCCGATCGGCCGGGCGTGCGCTGGATCCGCAATGCGATGCTCGCCGAATCCCGGCGCGGCGAAGAGTTGAAGCAGCGCATCTTCGACGAGGCCGGCCGCCTGGCCGAGACCG
>JABMRP010001058.1 GCA_013202535.1 Planctomycetota bacterium | reverse complement strand
GTGCGACCCGGTTGCCATGGAGTGGAGGGTGTGCGCCAGCGGGCCCGCGCGCTGGGCGGAAACGCCACCGTCGAAAGCGGACCGAAACAGGGAACTCGAATCACGGTAGAATTGCCCCTGGAGTGCAACGGAAATGAGTTGGCTTAGGTTCGGACGCTGAACTCCAGCTTCCAACGCCGGTCGGTCTTCGTGCCGGCGCACCATAGTTCAAATATACCCAACTCGGTCACCGCACAGTGGAACCGCACCGCAACGTACGCTTCCTCGATGCTGTCGTCGGCCTCAAGCGTGGATTGAATCGAATCGGTCTCGACCAACTCGTCCTCGGTCCACCGATCGAGCACGTCGCCGGATCGGTCTTCCTTGCGAACCGAGGAACTAAAAAAGCGAAACACGGCCGGCTGACCCACGACCAGACCGATCTCGCCCGAGGGGACATCGGCCGCCGTGCCTTCTTCCATCCCCATCGGCGCCACGCACAGCGCCCGTAGCGGACGAGGAGCCCCCGGCACCGCGAGCCCGGCCGTCTCGATGCCCACGTAATACGATCGGGCCGTTCCGCCGCGGATTCGCACCCCCCCGTGTCGCTTCACCCAACCGTAATGCGCGGCGCCCCGGGCAACCGCGTAGTCGAGGTCCGGATCGCCCTGGAGGAACTGGGGCGATTGCTCGGCGTCGAACCAATCGCCCATGGTTTCCAACAGCCGGTCGCGGAAGGCGTCGGCTTTGAACACGCCGCCGTTGAACAAGACGTGCGTCGGCCGCGCCGGACCCTCCGACTCGTTACCGTGAGCCTGTAGAAACGCCGCCAGATGCCGGGTGACCGCCGGATCCGACTCAAACGGCAGGCCAAGCTCCTGAAAGCCCGACACCTGCCGCCGGGCCGGGCGATCGGTCGCTCCACAGGCGGGAAAGAAACCCTCGATCAACAGTTCGGCCATCTCCCGGCGATTGACTTCCAGCGAGACGGTTCCGCCGATCAACCGACTGCCGCGTCCCAGCACGGAGATCGAATGGACCTCCGGTCCCTCGGCCGCCAGCAGCGTTTCCTTGGCCGCCCGGCACGAATGCCACAACGCGACCGACTGCCAGGGATCGAGCGTGACGCCCTGCTCGGCAAAACGCCCGGCCAGGTGATGGGCCATCGCCAGATCCATGTTGTCGCCGCCGACCAACAGGTGGTTGCCGACGGCGATGCGCTGCAATTGCAGTTCGCCTTCGTCTTCGGTCACGCCGACCAGCGACAGGTCGGTCGTGCCGCCGCCGACGTCGCAGACCAGCAGCTTGTCGCCGACGGTAAGCGTCTGTCGCCAGCGATCGCCCCGATCGGCAAGCCAGGCGTAAACGGCCGCCTGTGGCTCTTCGAGCAAGACTAGGTTCTCGGGCAGGCCCGCGGCCAGCGCGGCCTCGCGCGTAAGCTCTCGCGCGGCGGCGTCGAACGAAGCGGGCACCGTGAGCACGACCTGTTGCTCGGCCACCGGCGCCTCGGGAAAGGCGTCTTGCCAGGCATCGACCAGATGTTCGAGATAGCGGCGCGAGGCGGTCACGGGGGAGATCTTGGCGGCTTCCTCCGGCGCGCCCCACGGCAAGATCGGGCGATGGCGGTCGACCTGACTGTGTGCCAGCCACGACTTGGCCGCTCCCACGGTCCGGTCGGGCACTTCGGCCGCCTGCCGCCGCGCGAATTCACCCACGGCAAACTCACGTCCCTCGGCCCAAGGCAAGTCGAGCGCCCCGCCGCCCGTCTCGTGCCCGCTGGCCAGATAGGCAAACGACGGCAGCGCCCGCCGCGACTCAACCGTCCCCGAAGCGACCAATTGCGGTACGGCCAACAGTTCGACTCGCGGCAAGTCACCACTGCCCGGGTCCCCCAACGGCGCATAAGCGATCACGCTGTTGGTCGTCCCCAAGTCAATCCCCAAGACATACTGCGCAGTCATGACAAATCGTCTAATCCCTAGCCCCTAGTCCCTAACCCCTACTTCAATTCCACTTCCCCCGGTGCCACGACCCGCACCGCTTCCTTGCTGCCCGACCACTGGGCCAGTTCGCACTTGGCGGCCTCCCAACCGTGGTGGACCAGCGTGCCGTGGTACGGCGGTTCGCCCGTCACGTTGCCGGTCAGGTGATAGCGGCCCGGGTCGAATCCCTGGGGCACGTCGATCCGCGCGCCTTCTTCGCCGGGCAACGTGGACTGAAAGGCGAAGAGCCGATCCAGCGTACTGCGACAGTCGCGATGCACGTCGCGCGCCACGGCGCCGACTTGGGCGTCGCTGAACCCGGAGAGCGATTCCTTGATGAAATCGATGAACCGTGCTTCGCGCTGCAGCGTGGCCAGCAGAGTGAGGGCTTCGCTGCGAACCGGGACGGCCGGTTTGCGCGGTGCGACCGGCTTGGGTTTGGCCGTCGGCGTGCCACTGCCCGACTCGGGCTTTTGCCCGTCGGCCAAGATCCGCCGAACCTGCTCGGCCACCTCGCCGCTGAACAGAACACGGAAGAAGACGCGTATCGCCGTGATGAGATGCATGACGTAACCTCAGTCTTTTTTCGACTCCACCAGCCGGAACGGATGGACCCAGTCGGCCAGCGAGATCGAGCTGCGCGACTGCACCCAGATACGCCCCGTGCCGGTAAACTGCAGCAGGAGTTGGTCGGAGAAGAGGAAGGAACGGATCTTCCGCGCCCGAGTGATGCGGTACTGGAGCGTCGATTCCCAGGCAACGATGTAGCCGTTGTCGACCGTGTACTGCCCGTCGAC
>JABMRP010001057.1 GCA_013202535.1 Planctomycetota bacterium | reverse complement strand
GATCCGCCCACAGACTTCAGCGGACGATGATTCGGGCATCCCCAACGTATTCGTCCGGCCCGACCGTACCACGCTGCGTTGGCTTCTGGGTGCCCAGCAGCTTGTGGAAGAAGGGAAATACGGCGAGGCGGTTCGGCTTCTCGACGCCATCATCGAGGCGCCGGAGGACTACCTCTTTCAGCCCGACCGTGACAAACCGATCCACCGCAGTCTCAAGGCGGAGGCGCGGCGTTTGATCGGCGAGATGCCCCGCAAGGGCCGCGAGCTTTACGAACTCCAGTGTGGCACCCGGGCAAAGCAATTGTTGGCCGAAGCAGCGGGCGCGGGCGACCCTGCCCGTCTGGCGGAAGTGTCGCGACGTTTCTTTCACACCCACGCCGGCTACGAAGCCACGATGCTTCTGGGATTGCACCATCTCGATCACGGGCGACCGCTGGCCGCGGCGTTGACTCTCGGACGCTTGCGGGAATCCTCGCCGGAGGCCGACTCGCTGGAGCCGACGTTGTCGCTGGCGATGGCCGTGGCGTGGGTTCGCGCCGGGATGACGGACGAGGCGCGGCAGGCGCTTTTGTTGTTGCGAAGCCGGATGGGTAATAAGCCCCTGCGGATCGGTGGGAAGGAAATCGAGTGGTTCGAGTCGGCCGACGGGGCGGACTCGGGCCAAGGCCCCGTTGAGTGGCTGGAGGGCGCCATCGGTCCGCAACCGGTCTTTGCGCCGGCGGCGGCCTCGCAATGGGCCCTGTTTCGCGGCGACGTGGCCCGTAACGCCGCCAGCGCCGGCGGCCCGCCCCTGTTGAGCATGCGATGGAGCGTGCCCACCAGCGACAGCCCGCTGGTCGAAGTCATTCTGCGGAAACACCGGCGCATTCGCCAGGAGCACCGGATCCCGACCTTGCCGGGGATTCATCCGCTGGCCATCGGCGACATCGTACTGATGCGTACCACGAAGAATCTCCTGGCCATCGAATTGCCGACCGGAAAGCGTCTCTGGGAGGTCCCGGTCGACGATCCGCTGGAATTGCTGCTGGCGGCGGACACGTCGCAGCAGCGCAATTCCATGCAACTGATCAATACGTTGCGGCTGCGCATGTGGCAGGACCGGACGTACGGTTCGCTCAGCAGCGACGGACGGCTGGTGTTTGCCATCGAGGATCTGGCGCAGACCACCGGCAAGCCGAGCACGCGGACGATCATTATCAACAATCAGCGGATGACGGGCCGGTCGGTCTCGCGCCCTTACAACCGGTTGACCGCCCACGATATCCGCTCGGGCAAATTGCAGTGGGAAGTGGGTGGATCGGACGGGCAATTCGGGCTGCCTCTGGCCGATACGTTCTTCCTCGGGCCGCCGCTTCCGCTGATGGGCCAGTTGTATGTATTGGCCAAGGTCGAGGCGGAGATCCGTCTGCTGGTGCTCGACGTCGCGACGGGCAAACTCTCTTGGGAGCAACAGTTGGCCGAGTTGGACCCCGCCGAATTTTCCCGCAATCCGGGTCACTGGCGCACCGCCGGCGTGTCGCCCTCCTACGCCGACGGCATTCTGGTTTGCCCCACGCCGGTCGGTGCCGTGGTGGCGATCGATCTGACCACGCGCTCGTTGGTCTGGGGCTACCAGTACCCCCGCGGCAGCGCGGTCGCGCCCCCCGAGATGCCCATCCGGCGGCCAACCGGCAGGTCGTCCTCAAGTGCGACCGACCAGTGGGTCGACAACAGCGTGACCGTTTCCGGCGGCCGCGTGCTCCTCACGCCGGTCGATGCCTCGTCTCTGTATTGCTTGAATCTGCTCGACGGCAAGGAACTCTGGACCGCGCCACGGGGCGCGAATCTCTACGTTGCCTGCGTCCATCGCGACCGGGTCGTTCTCGTGGGAAAAGGGGAACTCAGCGCGCTGGGGCTGGCCGACGGCAAACCGGCCTGGAAGGACGGCCCCGTGAAACTTCCGGGCGAAGCGATGCCCAGCGGCCGCGGATTTCTTGCCGACGACCAATACTATGTCCCGCTGACGACGTCCGAGTTGGCCACCATCGACGTCGTCCGGGGGCGATGCGAGAACGTCTCCAAGACCCATCAGGCCGGTTCGCCGGGAAATATGATCTGCCATAAGGGCTGGGTGATTTCGCAGGAAGTCGACCGGCTCGATGCCTACTATCAGTTGGACTTCGTCCGTCAACAGGTCCGCCGACGGCTCGCCGAGGATCCCGACGATCCGCCGGCACTTGCCCTGCAGGGTGAAGTGCTGCTGGACGAAGGCCGGCACTCCGAGGCGATCGCCAGCTTGCGCAAGTCCGTCGGTCTGGACCCCGACCCGCGTACCCGGCAATTGCTGTTGCACGCGCTGATGGACGGCCTAAGTAAGGATTTTGCGACCCATAACGACCGGGCCGACGAGATTCGCGCGTTGGTCGACGATCCGCGAGATGAAGCGGCGTTTCTGCGCCGGATGGCCGTTGGCTGGCACGAAGCCGGCCGCTGGGGCGAGGCCTTTTCCTACTACAACCAGTTGATCGCATTGGATTCCGATCGCCAGCAACTGGAGCAGCTCAGCACGGCCCACGCGGTACGTCGCGATCGTTGGATTGGGAGCCGGCTGGCCGCGTTGCGCGAGGCGGCGCCGACCGAGCAAAAGACGGCCATCGATCGGGCGATCATCGCGGAGTTGGCCACCGCCGGCGAGGCGGATTCGCCCGAGGCATTGCGACGATTTCTCCAGTACTACGGCTGCCTGCCGGTGGCCGGTGAAGCGCGACGGCGGCTCGCCGGAAAGCTGGCCGACGGCGGGGAGTTTTTGGAGGCCGAGTTGCTCTTGCGGCGGGAGTTGAAATGCGGCGATCCGCGGCGTGCCGGCGCCGCGGTGGCCCAGTTGATTGGCTTGCTCGACAGCAACCAGCGCGGCACCGAAGCGGCCGACTACCTGCCGCTGCTGGTCGGAGAACTGGCCGGAGTGGATTGCGGCGGCCAGACCGGAAGCCAATGGGCCGAAAGCCTCGGAGGCAAGATTGAAGCCGACCACGCATGGCCGACCGGGCCGGTCGTCGTGAAGTACGACAAGCCCGAGCCGCAACGCACCACACGGCGCAGCCGGACCGCGTTGCCCAACCGGGGAAGCCGCGGCACGGTATTCGCCGACACGCGGTTCGAGGCGGATCAGAGCCAGCGAACGATTATCGCCAGCGACCCCTTGGGGAAACCCCTCTGGCAAGTGTCCTTTGCCACGCCCGGCCATCAATATCCGATGCGCTTCTCGCAAAATTCGACCCAAGTTCGCACCAATGGACATCAGGCCGTCTTCTCGCTGGGACACCGGATCGTGGCCATCGATACGGTGGGAACCGATGCCGCCGGTTCGCCCCGTCTGCTCTGGAACCAGAACCTCCTGGAAGACGCCGCCTACACGTTGGACCAGCAGCGAATCGCGATCGGCCTCAACAACCTGCCCTGGGGATTGCAGCAGATGCAGTTGGCCCAGTACCACGGGCGCGTGATGGGGCAATTGGGGCCGGTGACCGACGGCTACATTGCCATCCAGCGATTCGCCGACCTGACGGCCGTCGACCCGGTGACCGGTTCGGTGCTTTGGGTCCGCCGCGGCCTGCCGGAGGGTAGCCGACTGTTCGGCGACGATCGCCACGTTTTCGTCGTGCCAACGGGGAAGATGTTGGCGGACAAAGACAAACTCATCGTGATCGACGCCGCCGACGGCGAAATCATCGATCGCCGGGACTTCCATTTCGCCCAAGGAGGCGACAGCGAACTGGCCCAAAGCACGCCCTTCCAGTTTGAAGCGTACTGCAAGGCGACCTTCGGATCCCGGATTCTTCTGCAACGCTCCGAAGGGGCGCATCTGCTGGTCGAACTCTACGACGTCGGCGAGCAACGCCCCGTGTGGCCGCCGCGCAAGTTTGCCGCCGGCGCCAAGATCTGCCTGGCGGAAGACCGGGCGTTGGGCGTGCTGGAGCCGGACGGCCGCTTCGTTCTCGTTTCGCTTCCCGACGGACGGACGTTGGTCGACACGAAACTCGAAGAGGAGAAAGTCGAGGACGTCTCCGAGCTCATCGTGATGCCCAGCGGGGACCAGTTCGTCGTCATCGCCCACTACGCCCGTCGAGAGGGTGTTGCCACGCTGCCGACACAGCCGATGCCCGGAGTTTCGCACAAGCAGATCAACTTCGGGCGCGTCTACCTGTTCGACTCCCAAGGCAAATCGGTATGGCCCGAGCCGGCGGAGATTGAAGGGCAGCACTTGCTGCTCAATCAGCCCGCCCGGCTTCCGATCCTCACCTTTGCCTGCCAGGCCTACGAGCGAGACAAAGTCACCAACCGCGGGCGGTACAAAGTGGCCATCCAGTGCCTCGACAAGCGAACGGGCGAGGAGGTGTTTGCGGAGAAATACGCGACGTCGACCAGCGTGTTCGAGCTACGCGGGTATCCGGAGAAGAACCTCGTCGAGATTCAACTCCAGAGCCAAACCATCAACATCGAGTTTACCGATGAGCCGCGGGAGGGATCCGAGAAAACCGCGTCCGGCGCCTCGGCCGGCTCGCTGCGGGCTCTGAAAAACGCGCTGGGTCGTGGTGCCGTCAAAGCGGTGCGGGGAACGGCCGATGGATTGGAGGCAAGAATCCCCGTGACCGCCATAGAACCCAAGCAACCAGCGGAAGAGAAAGAAGAGAAAATCGCGGATCCGCCGGCCGGCGGCCAGACCGCGAAGGAGCCAGAGCAAGAGCCAAAATAGTCGAAATCGGCCTGTGTGAACGGCTCCCGTGCAACCGAAATGTTCCGGAAAAGAACCGGAATTTTCCCCGGATCTTCTTCAAATGACGGAAAACCAGCCCAATCCGGGCAAATACTGGATGCGGATTTGGTGGCAGGCTACAATGGATAGGAGGAGTAACCGGCATGAAATACACGTGGATACTTATCGTCGCCCTGGGAGCCGCTCTGGTGTCTCCGAGCGCCGGCACCGCGGCGAAACCCGACCAGAAAGAGGTGCGCCGCGCCGTGACGCGGGGACTCGACTGGCTGGCCAGTCGGCAGACACGCAGCGGCGGGTGGTCGGCCAAGGGCGGACGCTATCCCACGGCTATGACCGCCCTGGCCGGAATGGCCTTGCTTGCCGAGGGCTCTACCACGACGCAAGGAAAATACCGGAAGCAGATTGTCCGCACCGTAAGCTACCTGACCGCGCGCAGCCGGACCAACGGCCTGATCGGCACGAACAACGACGACCGCTATACCTACGGGCACGGCTTCTCCATGCTCTTTCTCTCGCAGGTATTGGGCGAAGAAGAGGACATCTACCGCCGCAAGGAACTGGTCGACGTGTTGACTCGGGCGGTGGAGTTTACCGGTCGCGCTCAGACGGAGGCCGGCGGGTGGGGATACGTCAGCGCCAAGGACGGTCACGGGTTTGACGAAGGATCCACCACGATCACCCAGGTGCAAGGGCT